>NZ_JAQJCU010000010.1:0-113168 GCF_029125915.1 Tenacibaculum bernardetii | reverse complement strand
AGTATTTTTTAGGAACTTTTAAAGCATCTCACTCATGCTCTGTAGCACTCGTTTTCCCCTTAGCGGGTGCAAATATAAATTCCTTTTTCAACATAACAACTACCTTTCTATCCTTTTCTTTTAAGTATTTTTTTTATCCTGTTTTTTAAACACTTAACTCTAAATATTAATCCCATATTTTAGAAGTGTACTATTGATTTGATTTTCGCGTGAGGGATTGAACGACTTGTTTGAGCTCTTTTTACCTTTTTTGGTAAAAAAGCGAATAGTGAAAGCCCGACAATTTTATAGAAATTGACACGCCATAAAACTTTTTAAGCTTCATAACAAACCTCTTTAATTATTTTTTATTGCTTTTATTTTTTCTAGCACGCTTTTTCTGCTGCTTTGCAAACATTATTTTATAGAATTCTACATTTACAGCTCCTCTACCTTTTGATACTATAGATAAATAGTCTTTTTTTAATTTTGGTTCTTGATATTCTAATTTTTCTTCGATAAAAGCACGCTGCAAGACATCTTCTATTAAAAAATCTTCATTCTCTTTTTCTGGTAGATATTCTGATTTTAATGACAACTTAAACATATTGGCTGTTGCATTATACCAAAAAGCTTTCCAACCGTTTCGTAATTCTTTTACATTATTAAATGCTGTCTTGCCAGATTGACGGTGTATTAACTTTAATAATATTCTCCCTTCTGTTCTCGTTAATTTTTTTAAAGGCTTTGTTAATTCCTCTTCTAAATATTTTTGAGTTTTTTTTACAAATCGTCTTTTTTTTCTTTTTGATTTTATTTGTGCTAAATGAGCATCAACACTATCTATTTTTTTTACTGCTAATACAGCATACGGATAAGCTTTAAAAACTTTACGCCTAAACCAATAATAATAACGTACATCTGATTTCTCATTATACTTATGCTTTGGCAAAATAGCAACTTCGCTTAATGTAATCATTAAACTATCACCTTCTTTTATTAAAAAATATTCGTTATTGAAATTTGGAAGCATATCCTTTATTTGTCCCATCGTAACAGCAACAAATAGCATTATATATATGTATAAAAACTTTTTCATCATTTATAATTATCAAAAAGGATTCCAAATGTATTCCTTTCTTTTTTAAAACAAAAAAACTCATGAAATTTTCATGAGTTTTTTTGTTTTAACCTTTAATTTATTACTCAGCCATTATAGCTTCTGCAACTTTTTTATAAGTTCCGTTTTCTAATTTTTCTCTTATTCCTGTAAACGCAACAATTGTTTCATCTACATCTTGTTGTGTATGTCTTGCTGTTGGAATTAATCTTAAAATAATTAACCCTTTAGGAATTACTGGATACACTACAATTGAACAAAATACACCGTGATTTTCACGTAAATCCTGTACCATTGCCATTGCTTCTGGAATTTCTCCTTTTAAAAACACCGGTGTAATACATGTTTGCGTTGTTCCTAAATCGAAACCAGCAGTACGTAAACCAGATTGTAAAGAGTTTGTTATTTTCCATAAATTCTCTTTTAACTCAGGCATTGTACGCATCATGTCTAAACGCTTCAATGCTCCTTTTACCATTGGCATTGGTAATGACTTTGCAAACATTTGAGACCTCATATTGTACTGTAAATACTGAACTACATCTTTATCTCCGGCAAAAAAAGCTCCTATACCTGCCATAGATTTTGCAAATGTTGCAAAATACACATCAATACCATCCTGAACTCCCTGCTCAAAACCTGTTCCCTTACCTCCTTCACCTAATGTTCCGAAACCATGAGCATCATCAACCAAAAGTCTGAAGTTATATTTTTCTTTTAAAGCTACAATCTCTTTTAAACGACCTTGCTCACCTCTCATACCAAAAACACCTTCAGAAACTAATAGAATTCCTCCTCCAGTTTTCTCAGCCATCCTTGTAGCTCTTTTTAAGTTTTTCTCACAACTTTCGATATCGTTATGACGGTAAACAAAACGCTTACCTGAGTGTAAACGAACTCCGTCAATAATACATGCATGCGTATCCATGTCATATACAATAATATCATCTTTATTTACCAAAGCGTCAATAGCCGAAACCATTCCTTGATAACCGAAGTTTACCAAATATGCTGCTTCTTTATCAACAAACTCAGCACATTCTTGCTCTAATTGTTCGTGATATTTTGTATGACCAGACATCATACGAGCTCCCATTGGGTATGCTAATCCATCAGTTGAAGCTGATTCTCCATCTACTTTTAAAACTTCTGGGTGATTTGCTAATCCTAAATAATCATTGATACTCCAAGTAATTACTTTCTTACCATTAAAAGACATTCTGTTTGAAATTGGTCCTTCTAACTTAGGAAACACAAAATACCCTTCTGCTTTATCTGCCCATTTTCCTAAAGGCCCTTTATCTTCTTTAATTCTTTCAAATAAATCTTTTATCATTATTACTTTTGTAATTTTATATGTGGCGAAATTAATGCTTTTTAACAGATTTTCAAAATTGATGTTTTCTTCATTAATCATCAATAAAAAAGATGCCTTACTAATATGACATCTTTTTGTATGAAACTATTAACTTATCCTTTTATAGATTGGTCTAATTCTTTGATAAAAGGTTGTTTATATAATCTTTGTCCTAGTGCTTTATAAATTGCATTTGCAACAGCACCACCAGCTGGTGGTAAACCTGGTTCTCCTAAACCTGTTGGTGATAGTTGATTTTCAACAAAATGCACATCTACTTTAGGAGTTTCATTCATTCTTATTAATCGATAGGTATCAAAATTTTTGTTGGATGGTTTTCCGTTTTCGAATGTTAAATCACCGTACATTGCATGTCCGATTCCATCAATTACACCACCTTGCAACTGATTTATTGCTCCTGTAGGGTTTACTACAATTCCGCAATCTACCGCTGCAACTACTTTTGTAACTACAGGTAAACCATTTTTTAAGATAACCTCGGCAACTTCAGCTACATGAGTATTATGACTATAGTATGCAGAAAAACCTTGAAAAACACCTTCTTTCGCTTTTCCCCAACCACCTTTCTCTGCTGCTAGCTTGATAGTATCTTCCATTCGTTTACCGGAATATTCTATCTTTTCATCTTTATTATCTTTTACGTTTTGCAATAAATCGATTCGCAATTGCACAGCATCGATGTTTAACTCCGTTGCTAATTCATCAAAAAATGATTGCTCAGCAAAGGCTAAAAAATTAGTGTACGGCGCCCTCCAGGCTCCTGTAGTAATATCACTTTGATAATTCTTCGTAGAAACTTTATAGTTTGGAATACATCCCGCAGGGAAAAAGTGTGGAATTAATCCGTACATATTACTATTTGCTCCTGCTTCTTTTAAATGATATCCTGTAATTTTATTGCCTTTTATTGATGCTGCAATTCTATATTTTATTGCTGGACGATAAACACCTGTAGTCATATCGTCTTCTCTGGTAGATATAACTTTTACTGGTTTTTTAATTGTATTAGAAATTTCGGCTGCTTCGTATACAAAATCACCGTATAAACGACGACCAAATCCGCCACCCATTCTAGTCATATGCACTTGAACATCGGCTAAATCTCTACCTAACATTTCTGCAACCACCATCGCTGCAAACTCTGGAGTTTGTACTGGCCCAATTAAATCAACTTTTTCTGAAGTAACATTGGCGAAAAAATTCATTGGTTCTAAACAATTATGAGGTAAAAAAGGTGAGTGATACGTTCTTTCAACTATTTTATCTGCTGCTGCAAATGCTTTTTCAATATCTCCATCTTCACGACGTACATCAAAATCTTTAGCATCTAAAATATCATTTAGCGTTTTATCATGAGCTTCTGTATTTTCTAATTCTTTATTATTCGTTTTCCAGACAGCTTTTATGGCTTTTTTTCCTTTAATAGCTGCCCAAGTATTTTCTGCAACGACTACTACTTTATCTGTTTCAGACATTTTAAAAGTCCAATTAGATTTACCTGAATCTAAAAAACTTCTAACTTTATCTCCAATAGTTATAACGTCTATTACACCTTTTACTTTTTTTGCTTCGGATGCATCAAAAGAAGCTAATAATTGGCCAAATGCCGGCGGTCTTAATACTGTTGCGTATACCATTCCGGGAGCTTTATAATCTAAGCCAAACAAAGGTTTACCTGTTACTATTTTTTCTAAATCTACATTAGTTGCACTCTTTCCTATGATGGTAAATTCAGAAGGTTTTTTTAATGTTACATTTTCAGGTACTTCTAAAACAGCTGCTTCTTTTACAACATCTCCGTAACCTAAAGTTTCTCCTTTTGCATTTGTAATAACCCCTTTTGATGCTTTACATGTTGCTGCATCCACGCCCCATTTTACTGCAGCTGCATTTACTAACATTTGTTTTGTAGTAGCTCCTGTTTGCCTTAATGCATCCCAACCAAAACGTATTGACTGACTTCCTCCTGCTAACTGACGTTTATAATTTTTAGTATCTAACGGAGCTTGTGCTACGTGTACTTTATCCCAATCGATATCTAACTCTTCTGCGATAATCATTGGCATTGATGTTTTTACTCCCTGCCCTATTTCGGGATTTGGAGAATAAATCGTCGCATACCCTTCTTCAGAAATTTTAATAAAAGCGTTAAAATCGTTATAATTTAAGTTTTCTATATCGATTGATGGAGTTACATTTGGTTTACACGCTGTAAAAAGATTAAAACCAATTATAATTCCGCCACTCGCTAATGCTGATGTTCTTAAAAAATTTCTTCTACTAAACGTAAATTTATTTTCTTGTGTGCTCATAGTTTATTTTTTAAGACATTTTTTTAGCAGCAATTGCTACAGCTTTTTCAATTCTAACATACGATGCACATCTACATAAATTACCATGCATTGCTTCGCGAATTTCTTCTGTTGACGGTGTTGGATTGTCCTTTAAAAACGAAGCGGCTGTCATTATTTGCCCTGCTTGACAATATCCGCATTGCGGAACATCAACTTCTTTCCAAGCTTCTTGTAACGGGTGATCTGCATTTTCTGATAAACCTTCAATTGTTGTAATTTCTTCTTTATCTAACATAGACATTTTTAACTGGCAACTTCTCATTGCTGTTCCGTCTACATGCACTGTACAGGCACCACATTGTGCAATTCCACAACCAAATTTGGTACCAACCATATCTAACTCATCTCGTAAAACCCATAATAAAGGTGTATCATCTTCCGCTGAAAAAGAGCGTGATTTTCCGTTAATTTTTAAAGTATAATTTGGCATATTGATTGTTTTTTTTATTATCTGTAAGGTACAATAAATTACTTATTTTCATAAAAAAAGCTTTCTTTTAAGATTGCTTAATAATATCTGCTACAACTTCTGGATTTAACAATGTGCTTATATCCCCTAAATTATCAATATCTTTATTTGCTATTTTTCGCAAAATACGTCTCATTATTTTTCCTGACCTTGTTTTTGGTAATCCTTTGGTAAATTGTATTTTATCTAATTTAGCAATCGCACCTACTTGTTCTGTTATAATTTGATTTATTTCTTTCCTTAAATTATCTTGATTTCTAGACTCGCCTGTTTCTTTTAAAATTACATAACCAAACAATGCATTTCCTTTAATATCATGAGGAAACCCTACAATTGCAGATTCTGCCACAGCTGGGTGCTCATTAATCGCATCTTCAATAGGGGCAGTTCCTAGATTATGTCCTGAAACAATAATTACATCATCTACTCTTCCAGTAATTCTGTAATAACCTACTTCATCTCTTAAAGCTCCGTCTCCTGTAAAATATTTATTCTCATATGCAGAAAAATAAGTTTCTTTATATCTTTTATGGTTTCCCCAAATAGTTCTGGCAATCGAAGGCCATGGGAATTTAATACATAAACGTCCGCTTACTTGATTCCCTTCTATCTCTTTACCTTCTTCATCCATTAAAGCTGGCTGAATACCTATAAATGGCAATGTTGCATATGTTGGTTTTGTAGGTGTTACATAAGGAATTGGCGTTAACATAATTCCACCATTTTCTGTTTGAAAGTAAGTGTCTACTATAGGTGCTTGATTTTTACCGATATTATCATCATACCAGTGCCAAGCTTCTTCATTTATTGGTTCTCCTACCGTTCCTAAAACTTTTAGTGATGATAAATCATAATTTTCTACGTGACCAATACCCTCTTTAGCTAATGCTCTTATGGCTGTTGGAGCTGTATAAAACTGAGTAACCTTATGCTTTTCTATTGTTTGCCAAAAACGGCTATAATTTGGGTAACTAGGAACTCCTTCAAACAAAACATACGTTGCTCCGTTTGCCAATGGTCCATATATTATATAACTATGACCTGTTATCCAACCCACATCTGCACTACACCAATACACATCATTCTCTGTATAATTAAATACATTTTTAAAAGTATACGCCGAATATACCATATAGCCTGCCGTAGTATGTAGCATTCCTTTTGGTGTTCCTGTTGAACCTGAAGTATACAATATAAATAACGGATCTTCAGCATCCATAATTTCAGGTTCACACACTGCTGATGCTCCTTCTAAAAGAGCTGCTAACCAAAAATCCCTATCCTTTTTCATTGCAATATTAGACTGGATTCTTTTAACTACTAAAACAGCTTTAACACCCAAACAACTCTCTAATGCTTCATCTACTATTCCTTTTAAATCTATTGTTTTACTTCCTCTAAAAGAGCCATCACTTGTTATTACAATTTTACAATCACAATCATTTATTCTTGTTGCTAGAGCCGTTGATGAAAACCCAGCAAAGACTACTGAATGTATTGCTCCTATTCGTGCACACGCTAAAACGGTATATACTAATTCTGGAATCATAGGCAGATAAATACAAACTCTGTCTCCTTTCTTAACCCCTTTATCTTTTAACACATTTGCCATTTTACATACTTTTTGATGTAAATCTCTGTATGTTATATGCTGTGCTTCTTCATTTGTATCATTTGGCTCAAATAGGATAGCTGTTTTATCGCCTCTTGTTAACAAATGACGATCTAAACAGTTTTCTGTAATATTTAATTTAGCTCCTTCAAACCACTTTACCTCTGGTTTCTTAAAATCCCAGCTTAGTACATTATCCCATTTTTTTCTCCAAAGAAAATGTTCTTCTGCAATTTCTCCCCAAAATTTCTCTGGAGAAGCGACTGATTTTTTATATACCTGAAAATATTCTTCTAAATGTTTTATATGGTAGTTACTCATGTGATTTAGTTCATTGTAATTTGTTTTAAATTTAGCTTTTTTATGGAAATAAAAAAAACCTTTTACTTTTGTACATTTTCAAACAACAATTACTCTATTTAAACTCTTATCCTAGCTTTAATATATTTTATGAAAAAATCTTTTTTTCAACGCTATAACTTCTCTAACACTAAACGATAATCGTATTGTAAGTCTTCGTGTAGTGTTATTATTAGTTTCTCTATCAACTTTATTTGCGTCGTTAATATATTTTGTAAACGCGGACTACTTTTTATAGAAGGCTTAAAGTTTTTAAGTTTTACACAGAAATACAAGAGTAATTCGACTTCTGTTTCTTTTTTCTTTGAAAAACGAATGTATTTTTTAGTAATTGTTAATATTTTTCGGGCGCTTTTTCTGATAAAAAAATAACTTTTTGTATTAATACCTTCAAACAATACATCTATTTCATTTTTTACACCTAAAATATACCTTTCTTCATCATGAGACTCAAATAACAGGTAAGTAAGTAATTCTTTATTTTCTTTTTTGAAACGCGCTAATTTTAAACACAGCTCTAACAATTCGTTAGAATTTTTATGTTTTAATTCATCTTTTAATGCTTTTACTGTAGCTGTTTCCATAATATAATTTAAAAATTAAATATAACTAAAAAACCTCATAGACTTAATATCTATGAGGTTTTCAATTTATTTTTTTATCGACTTATTGGATACTCGGAATATTAACTAATTCATTCACATCAACATTATAATCTACTCCGTCAACTTTAAATCCGAATAACTTAAAGAATTCTTTACTATATCCTTCTAAATCTCCTATTTCGGCTAGATTTTCTGTAGTTGCTTTTTGCCATAATTCTGCAATTTCTGCTTGCACGTCTTCACGCATTTCCCAGTCATCAACTCTAATTCTTCCTTTAGCATCTAAATTTAAATCACCACCAAATAAACGTTCGCTATACAAACGTTGAATTTGCTCGATACATCCTTCATGAATTCCTTTTGCCTTCATCACTTTAAATAATAAAGAAATATATAAAGGAATTACCGGAATTGCAGAACTAGCTTGCGTTACCAATGCTTTATTCACAGAAACGTATGCTTTTCCGTTTAATGATTTTAAATCATCTGTAATTTTAAAAGCTGTTGCTTCTAAATCGTCTTTTGCTGCACCAATTGTTCCGTTTCTGTATACTGGTTTTGTTACTTCTGGACCAATGTAAGAATAAGCAACTGTTGTAGCACCTTCTGATAATAAGTTCTCAGATTGTAAAGCGTCCATCCACATTTTCCAATCTTCACCTCCCATTACCGTTACTGTATTTTCAACATCTTCACCTTCGGCAGGGTTTATAGATATTTCTGATACTTTTCCTGTATGAAAATCAACTGTTTTATTCGTAAAAACTTCTCCGATTGGTTTCAAAACAGATTTAAAGCGTTTTCCTGATGTTGGATGTGTTCTTACTGGTGATGCTAAACTATAAATTACTAAATCAATTTGACCTAAATCCTCTTTGATTAAATTTACAACTTGCTCTTTTATTTCGTTAGAAAAAGCATCTCCGTTAATACTTTTGGCATACAAACCTGCCTTTTTCGCTTCTTGTTCGAAAGCTGCAGTATTGTAAAAACCTGGCGACCCAGGTCTTCCTTCTGTTGCTGGCTTATCAAAGAAAACTCCGATTGTTGCCGCGTCAGAACCAAAGGCACTTGAAATTCTTGATGCCAATCCGAAACCTGTTGATGCACCTATTACTAATACTTTTTTAGCGCCTTCTATTTTACCTTTCGATTGTACGTATGCTATTTGATTTTTTATGTTTTGCTCGCATCCTATTGGGTGAGATGTTAAACAAATAAACCCTCTAGTTCTTGGTTCTATTATCATTGTTGTTTGTTTTAAAATCTTTAATTTCTAATTGGCTATCTTTAATTCGTTGCCCAATCATCGTTAAAATTCTTTTATTAATATCAGTATTGTTTTCTTTATAAAAGGCAAATTCACCAACTGTAAACTGACCTATAATTAAACCTAAAAACTGATTTTTTAAATTTATATTTTTTTTAGTGATATTGTTCACCGCTTTATTAAATTTCTCTTTTTCGACATTTAAAATATCTACTTTTTGATTCTTACAAAAGAAAACAAAAAATTGTAAAAGCAGCTCGTGCTGTAACTTTAAAATTGGCCGTATTGTTTTATTCTGAAAATCTTCTACAGGAATTTCAGAGGATAAATTTAAAACCGGACGAATACTTATTTTGTTACTATCCATTTAAAAAATTAACTACATTTTTTTCTATACGATCTAATACGTTTGTTGTATTTGCTTTTACAAATTTCTCTCCTGTAATTTGTTCGTATAATTCGATATATCTATTTGAAATCTCGATAACTTTTTCGTCAGACATTTCAGGAATTTGTTGTCCGTCTTTTCCTTGAAAATCATTTTCAATTAACCATTGACGTACAAACTCTTTTGACAATTGTTTTTGAGATTCTCCTTTTTCTTGACGCATTGCATATCCTTCTTCATAAAAATAACGAGAAGAATCTGGCGTATGAATTTCATCAATTAAAACAATTTTTCCGTCTTTAGTTTTTCCAAACTCGTATTTAGTATCTACTAAAATTAATCCACGAGATGCAGCTATTTCTGTTCCTCTTTGAAACAAAGCTCTTGTATATTTTTCTAAAACGATATAATCTTCTTCTGAAACTACTTTTTTTGATAGAATCTCCTCTCGTGTAATATCTTCATCATGATCACCATTATCAGCTTTTGTTGAAGGTGTAATTATTGGCGTTGGAAACTTATCATTTTCTTTCATTCCTTCTGCCATTGCTACTCCACATAAAACTCTTTTACCTGCTTTATATTCACGCGCTGCATGACCAGACATATAACCACGAATTACCATTTCAACCTTAAAAGGCTCACACAAATAACCTATTGCTACGTTTTCATCAGGATTTGCGTGTAACCAATTCGGAACAACATCTGCTGTGTCATTCATCATTTTGGTTGCAATCTGATTTAAAATTTGTCCTTTAAAAGGGATTTGACGTGGTAAAACTACATCGAAAGCCGATAATCTATCAGAAGCTATCATTACTAAAAGTTTATCGTTAATATTATAAACTTCTCGTACTTTACCTTTATAAACTGACTTCTGTTTTGGAAACTGAAAGTTCGTTTCGTTAATTGTATTCATTATTGTGTTGTTGTTGTTGACTGCAAAAATAAGTTTTTTGTTATTACTATTTTCTTAAAAGAGAAAAATTGCCAGTTTTAACCAAACCGTCTTCAAAAATAATTTGAAACCAATAATCATTTGAAGGCATTTTTTTTCCTAAATAATTTCCTTCCCAAGAATCATTACTATTCTTGAGTTCTTTTAAAACTTTACCAAACCTGTCATAAATCAGTATTAAATACTTTCTACTTATTGTTCCTTTTAACCCCCATACATCATTAAAACCATCATCATTTGGAGTAAAAAACCTAGGGTAATCGATCAATACAATTCTTTTATTTAACCTACCACATCCATTAATTTCCCTAACACTTACATCATAATCACCTCCTGCTAAATTTGAAAACATACTATTTAATGTATAACTACCTCCGTTCAATGAATATTCATAATTTCCTGTTTGATTAATAGTAACAGTTATGCTATTCTTATCATTAAATTCTATAACATCAATTTTATAATCGACTATTTGATACTCATCAAAAACACTAACTTCTACTTTTGAACTTACTGAACCACAAACACCATTAGTAACTGTATATGTATAAATCCCTGAAGTATCTATACTAGGATCAAAAATTCCGGTTCCACTTGATAAATTTGGTATCCAAAGTCCTCCTGAATCAGGTGAACCTCCTAAACTAGAAAATAAATCTACTGAACTTGAATTTTTACATATTGATAAATCTCCATCTGAACCTGATACTGGAATTTCTACTACTGTAACATTTACTTTTGAACTAACTGAACCACAAACACCATTTGTAACTGTATATGTATAGCTACCTGAATTATCTATACTAGGATCAAAAATTCCGGTTCCGCTTGATAAACTTGGTGTCCAAATTCCTCCTGAATCTGGTAAACCTCCTAAACTAGTAAATAAATTTACTGAACCTGAACTTTTACATATTGATAAATCTCCATCTAATCCTGATGCAGGAACTTCTTCCACCGTAACTTCTACTTTTGAACTTACTGAACCACAAACACCATTAGTAACTGTATATGTATAGATCCCTGAAGTATCTATACTAGGGTCAAAAATTCCTGTATTACTTGATAAACTTGGACCCCAAACTCCTCCTGAATCTGCTAAACCACCTAAGCTAGTATATAAATCTACTGGGCTCGAACTTTTACATATTGATAAATTTCCATCTGAACCTGACACAGGAACTTCTACCACTGTAACATCAATTTTTGAACTTACTGAACCACAAACTCCATTCGTAACTGTATAAATGTAACTCCCTGAAGTATCTACACTAGGGTTAAAAATTCCGGCTCCACTTGATAAACTTGGTATCCAAACTCCTCCTGAATCTGGTGAACCTCCTAAACTAATTAATAGATCTACTGGGTTCGAACTTTTACATATTGATAAATTTCCATCTGAACCCGATACAGGAACTTCTACTACGGTTACATCAACTTTTGAGCTTACTGAACCACAAACTCCATTCGTAACTGTATAAATATAACTCCCTGAAGTATCTATACTAGGATTAAAAACACCTGTTCCGCTTGATAAACTTGGTGTCCAAACTCCTCCTGAATCTGGTGAACCTCCTAAACTAGCAAATAAATCTACTGAACTTGAACTTTTACATATTGATAAAACACCATCAGAACCAGAACTCAAAAGTGTATTTTCTTGAAAATCTTTTATATTATTTAAATTAGTATCTAACGGAGTAGTATAACCAGTAATTTCGTTTGTAATAATTCCTTGTGAATTAATCTCATCTGGTAAATTACCTAATGTTCCATTTCCATCATCATCTTCAAACCCAGCTTCTATTACATCTAAACAACCATCATTATCACTATCTAAATCTTTATGATCAGGGTAACCGTCTGAATCAGAATCTCTATCAACATCACCATTCTGTTCAACAGTATCTAAAATACCATCGTTATCATCATCTAAATCATCATCATCTAAAATACCATCATCGTCAAAATCGGGAACACATTCTTCTCTAACTTCTGATTCTGAACTACATTTAGAAGGATTGTCTAAGATAGAAATCGTTCCATTTACAATTCCATTAGTTAACAAATTACATAAAACAGAACAATCAGTTAACGAAGTGTTTCCGCTAATACTAATAGCTGTTCCACCCGTTGCATCTACTATAAAAATTTTTTCTAACCCAGATAAATTTTCTAAGGAAGCATTGCCGCCAATCAGTAAACTTCTAACTTCTGAAACATTACTAAACCCCTTAAGATTTATTAATTTGTTATTTTGTCCTATGCTTAAAGCACCTTTAAGATCTGTTAATTTTGTAAATCCAGATATTTCAAGAAGATTCTCATTTTCATTTATATATAAATTCCCCCAAGAAGGATCTAAATTTCCAATAATTTGAACATGATTAAAACCTTTTATCTCAACTAATCCTGTATCCCATAATTCAAGACCACTACCTATTGTTACAAGTTTTTCAAATAAAGGCACCTCTATTAACGATGGACATCTATTAAAGACCATTTGATAGCTGATTTTCTCTAAAAAATTAAAACCCAATACCGCTGTTAAATTAGTATTTTGTTGAATATTAACACTTCCAATAACTTCTATTAATGAATTAAAACCGTTTATTTTTTCAAGACCTCTATTTAACTCAATAGTTAAACCTATAATATTTGAAGCATTACCAACCATAACTAATTTATTAAAACCAGATATTTTGGGTAAATTACCATTATTCCTTCCAATAAAAAACCATCCTTTAACTTCTGTTAAATTTTCAAATTCACTTATATATTCAAGTGGACTATCATGGTCTGAAATTTGAAAATTTCCTTCTATGACTCTTAAATTATTAAAGCCTTCTATTCTTTTTAAATTAACATGGTTCTGTGTAATTTTAAAGTCACCTCCTACTTTTTCAAGTTTATTAAACCCTTCAATAGTCACTAATTTCCTATTGTTTATAATAATAAAATCCCCACCTACTTTAACTAATCTCTTAAGCGCATTTAAATTATTTAATTGAGTATTCTTAATTATTAAATTTCCTTTAATCTCTTCTATATTATCAAGCTTTGACAAATCAATTATAGGATCTATCATATCCCTATTACCAATGTATAATGTTTTCTCTATTATTTTACAAGAAGGGTAATTCAAAATAAAATTATCTACATCTGATTGAGAATTCAAACCAATATCATTATTAGGGCATTGCCCATAAGAAAAACTACCTACGCATAATAAAATGTTTAGGTAAATAAACTTTAACTTTTTCATTAACTTAAAAATATTATGAAGCAAAAATAATATTTACTACTCAGTTTCAATACTCTTATACGCTTTAATAATGCTTTTAATTAATCGGTGACGCACTACATCTTTATCATCTAAATACACCATCGCAATTCCTTTAATATCTTTTAAAGCCAATAACGATTCTTTTAATCCAGAAATTTGTTTACGAGGTAAATCTATTTGGCCAGGATCTCCAGTAATAATAAATTTTGCATGCATTCCCATTCTTGTTAAAAACATTTTCATTTGGTTATGCGTTGTATTCTGTGCTTCATCTAAAATAACAAAAGCATTATCTAACGTACGACCACGCATAAATGCCAAAGGAGCAATTTGTATAATTCCTTTTTCTAAGTGCGATTCTAATTTCTCATGCGGAATCATATCACGCAAAGCATCGTATAAAGGTTGCATATACGGATCTAGTTTTTCTTTTAAATCACCCGGAAGAAAACCTAAATTTTCGCCAGATTCTACCGCAGGCCTTGTTAAAATTATTCGGCGAACTTCTTTTTCTTTTAATGCTTTTACCGCTAATGCTACTGCTGTATATGTTTTCCCTGTACCTGCAGGTCCAACAGCAAATAGCATGTCGTTTTTTCCCATCAAATCAACCATTTTTCGCTGATTTGTTGTTTGTGCTTTTATCAATTTACCACTAACACCATGCACTAAAACACCTTCTGTTTTTCCTGACTTTCGAATTTCTTCTTCTTTTCCGGTTGATGTTAAAACACGCTCGATACTGTTTTCATCTAACTTATTATACTTATTAAAGTATTTCATTAGCATCACTATCCGTTTTTCTAACTCATCTAAAATTTCGGGTTCACCATAAATCTTAAGCTTATTTCCTCTAGCTACAATTTTAACTTTCGGAAAATACTTTTTCAACTCTGTTATCGTACTATTTTGAGCTCCAAAAAATTCATTTGGGTCGATTTCTGTTATTTCAATGATACGTTCGTTCAATTGATAAAAGTTTTAATTTATTCACTTTAAAAATAATGATTATTTTTATTGATTTATGTAGTTTTGCTATAAATTTTAGCCTATTTTTTCAACCCACTAATTAACAAGTATTTATATTAATGTCTCTAATTACATTGACCACCGATTTCGGAATAAAAGATCACTTTGTTGGCGCTGTAAAAGGAGCAATTTATAGTGAGTTACCTGAGGCTAAAATTGTTGATATTACACATCATATTACGCCATTTAACATTACCGAAACTGCTTATATTTTAAAAAACACTTACAAGAGTTTCCCCGAGAAAACAATACATATTGTTGGAGTAGATTCTGAATTAAGCGTAGATAACAAACACATTGCTATAGAATTAGACAATCATTATTTTATTTGTCCGGATAACGGTTTAATATCAATGATTACATCAGAAATTAATCCTACCAAGATTGTAGAAATTAATATTCATAATCATATAGAAACTAGCTTTCCTGTTTTAGATGTTTTTGTGCAAGTAGCTTCGCATATTGCTCGTGGCGGTAGCTTAAATGTTATCGGTAAGGAAATAACTTCTTATAAGAAAATTATCGAGATACAGCCAAAAGTAAATCAGGCACAAACTGTTATTATTGGTGGTGTTATTTATATAGATAACTACGGAAATGTAATTACAAACATCCACAAAAAACTATTTAATACTATAGGAAAAGGTCGAGATTTTAAAGTCTCTGCAAAACGATCTTTTTTTAATAAAATTTACAATCGATATAATGAAATTGTAGACTATACCGTTCCTGAGGATAAAAGACGCTATGACGGAGAAAAGCTTGCTATTTTTAATTCGGCAGGTTTTTTAGAAATTGCAATTTACAGAAGCAATCTAAACACCGTTGGTGGTGCTTCTTCTTTATTAGGTTTAGGTTATAGAGATACTATTACTATTGAGTTTGAAACAATTGAAACACCTGATTTTACCACAATAAATTAAAAATATGTTTGTACGAATTGTAAAAATGAGTTTTCATTCAGATAAAATTGAAGAATTCTTAGCTAATTTTAACACCAAAAAAGAGTTTATTAGAAACTCTCCAGGTTGCCGTTTATTAGAATTGTATAGAGACAAAACAAATTCTGATATCTTTTTTACTTACAGCTATTGGGAAACCGAACAAGACCTAGAAAACTACCGAAACTCTGATTTATTTAAAGGAGTTTGGGCACAAACAAAAGTATTATTTAACGACAAACCATTAGCGTGGAGTGTTGACAAAACCGTAAGCCTACCATAATGAACTACCCTACTATTTTCCCTGAGTTATCTACAGAAAGATTAACATTACGTCAATTATCTTTTAACGATAAACGAACTATTTTTAAACTGCGTTCTAACAAAGAAATTAACAAGTTAATTGTTAGAGATACGCCTAAAAACTTAAATGATGCTGATTCTTTTATTCAAACTTGTTTGGATGAATTTGAAAAAGGAAATCGAATTTTTTGGGCAATTCAGCATCAAGAAAGCAACCAAATAATTGGTACCATTGTTTATCATAATATCAATGCCGAAAATAATTATGCAGAAATTGGCTATGAATTAAATCCCGATTTTCAAAATGAAGGTTTTATGAGTGAAGCCATGGCTACTGTTTTAGAGTATGGTAAATCGGTTTTAGAACTAAACACCATTGAAGCTTTTACACATCAAAATAATACTGCATCAACAACGTTATTAGAAAAACATCAGTTTATTTTAGATGATGAGGATTTATTTGACGACAATACTATTTTTCGCCTCGATATAAACCAAGAATAATGTACGCCATACTAAAAAAAGAATTTAACTCATTTTTTGCATCACCAATAGCTTATTTAGTTATCGGAGTTTTTTTACTCGTAAACGGATTGTTTTTATGGGTTTTTAAAGACAATTTCAATATTTTAAATGCTGGTTTTGCCGATTTAAGTTCTTTCTTTTATTTAGCGCCGTGGTTATTTTTATTTCTGATTCCGGCAATTACCATGAAAAGTTTTGCTGATGAACTAAATAGCGGAACCATCGAAATTTTAAAAACCAAACCTGTAACCGATTGGCAAATTGTTCTTGGTAAATTCACCGCTTCTTTACTTTTAGTATGCATTGCGTTGCTACCTACTTTAACGTATGTATATACCGTTTATTTGCTAGGAAACCCTATTGGTAATTTAGATATTGGTAGTACAATTGGTTCGTATTTAGGATTACTTTTTTTAGCTGCCACTTATACGGCAGTTGGTTTATTTACCTCTACACTCTCTAAAAATCAGATTGTCGCTTTTATCTTAAGTATATTTATCACTTTTATTTTATTCTACGGATTTGATGCTGTAAGCGACACCTTAGGAAATTCGATACAACAATTCGGAATTAACGAACACTTTAAAAGTATTAGTCGCGGTGTGGTTGATACGCGCGATGTTATTTACTTTTTAAGCGTTACTACTTTCTTTTTATTCATCACAAAACAACAATTAAAAAATGAATAAGAAGCTACAACATATTGCTTTTGCATTTATCGGATTAATCTTGATAAACTACCTTTCTAATGCTGTTTATAAACGATTCGATTTAACACAAGATAAACGATACACAATTTCTGATGTTACTTATAGTTTACTTGAAAAAATAGATGCTCCTATTTTGATAAACGTGTATTTAGAAGGTCATTTCCCTGCAGAATTTAAGCGTTTACAAACAGAAACACGTCAGTTTTTAGAAGAGCTAAAAGCAATTAATTCTAATGTTCGCTTTCGTTTTATCAATCCGAAAAATATTCGTGAACGTTTGATAAAAAAAGGAATGATGCCAAGTCAATTAACTGTTGAAGAAGACGGTGATTTATCAGAGGCTATTATTTTTCCTTGGGCAGAAATTAGTGTTGGTAAAAAAACGGAGTTGGTTTCTTTATTACCAAACTCATTGGCCAAAACACAAGAAAATCAATTGCAAAACGCTATTGAAAAATTAGAATATTCTTTTGCGAACGCAATTCATAACATCACCAAAACAACAAAACCCAAAATAGCTGTAATTGCTGGTAATGGTCAATTAGAAGATATTCAATTATACAGTTTACTAACCGAACTCGGTAAAAAATACCGTTTAGCAAAGTTTTCATTAAATAACGTAGCAACTAATCCGCAGAAAACAGTAACCGATTTAGCAAAATACGATTTGGCAATTATAGCCAAACCTAAGGAACGTTTTACAGAAGAAGAAAAATTTACCTTAGATCAATTTATTACCAATGGAGGGAAATCTCTTTGGATGATTGATCAAAATTACGCTGATACTGATAGTTTATATAACAATGGAAAAATGTTAGCTTTTCCTCGTGATTTAAACTTAACCGACTTACTGTTTAGCTACCAAGTTCGTGTAAATAACAAATTAATTCAAGATTTGTATTCCGCTAAAATTCCGTTAGCTACTGGTAATGTAGGAAACCAAACACAATTTCAACATTTAAATTGGTTCTACCATCCGTTGGTAAACGGAAATCCGAATCATCTGATTACTAAAAACCTTGCTCCTGTTCGTTTTCGTTTTGCTACGCAAATAGACACTTTAAAAGGAAGTCTAAAAAAAACACCTTTATTAGTAACTTCTGTACTTACAAAAAAAATAGGAACTCCTAATTTTGTTGAGTTACAAAGTATCGCTAAACAACCTGTAGAAAACGAATTTAATAGTGGGCCGCAACTTTTAGCGGTCTTATTAGAAGGCACTTTTAATTCTGCCTACAAAAACAGAACAAAACCATTTAATACACCACTTTTTAAAGAAGAAAGTAAAGCTAATAAAATGGTGGTTATTTCTGATGGAGATATTGCCAGAAATCAGATTTTAAAAGGGAAACCACACGATTTAGCTTTAGATAAATGGACAGGTGAACAATTTGGAAATAAAGATTTCTTAATCAATACAATCGATTATTTATTGGATGATTCAGGTTTAATAAATCTTCGTAATAAAACAGTAACCATTAATTTATTAGATAAACAGAAAGCATTTACCGAAAAACGTTTTTGGCAATTTATAAATATTGGTGTTCCGTTAATTTTACTGGCTCTTTTTGGCTTCGTCTTTAATTATTTAAGGAAGCGGAAGTATTCGAAATAGTAAACTATTAATAATTCTAAATATATTAAAACAACGCTATGTTTATGTCTATTTGAATTTATTTCAGATTCTTACACTAATTCGCTTGTTATCTCTTGTGATTCTGAAATAAATTCAGAATGACGCGTTAATTTTAGGCTAACAAATCATCATAAATAAAAGTATAATTCAATCTCTTTTGCACTTTATCAGCATTTATAATTTTATATTTTAATGGAGAAGAATCATCAAAAACTGGAGGTTCTTTTTTCAATACTTTCCTTGCGTTTAAATAATATTCTTTTCGTGTTGGATGATGGTTAGAACACGCATTAAAAACTTCTCCAAAAACATCTTGTTGTATAATTTGACAAATAATTTCTACGCAATCATCTTGATGAATCATATTCACAAAACCTTTGGGTTGTGGTACTTTTTTATTTTGAAACCAATTTCCGGGCTGTCGTTCATATCCAAAAAGTCCTGCAAAACGGATTATTGTTGTTTTAAAGTTTTTATTAACTCTAAAAGCATTTTCTATTTCAACCAAAGGAGAATCGATCGTTGCATCTTCTTCTGTCATTTCTTTATTCAAACTAGGATATACAGAAGTTGAACTTATAAAAATCACTTTTTTAATAGTTGATTTTTCTATTTCTCTAATCAGGTTTTTAAAGCCTAAAACATTTTTTGAAGGAATTGCTACAATTAATATTTCAGAAGTCAAAAATGGTTGAATAGTCTCTTCGTTAACTTTATCAATATCAACTAAAAAAGGGTTAATTCCCTCTTCCTTAAAAACAGGTAGCTTATCTACAGATGTTGTAGAACCTTTTATTATAAATTCTTTACTTATTAAATATGTAGCCAATGGTTTTCCTAACCAACCGCAACCTAAAATACTAACATTCATCATCGCAACAATTATCGTCTTTAACTAATTTACAAGAAACCACCGCTAACAAAGCCCCTAAAATTGGCGCCAATATATATAACCATAAATGTTCTAAATGCCCGGAAACCAAAGCTGGGGCAATAGAACGAACAGGATTCATAGATGCTTTTGTCATTGGCCCTGCAAACATTGCTTCTAATAAAACCACAGCTCCAATAGCAATTCCTGCCATTACGCCTACTTCTTTACTTCCGCTAGAAACATTAATAATTGTTAGCATTAAAAAGAAGGTTAGCAGTAATTCTAAAATAAATGCACGCCACGGTTCAAACGACGGAATCGTAGCTCCGTAATATTCACTTGCAGGAAACAAGACCCATAAAATACAACTTGCCAATATTGCACCTAATAATTGGGCAATAATATATTTCGGAACTTCTTTCCATGAAAATTTTTTAGCATACGCAAAGGCAATTGTTACAGCAGGGTTAAAATGCGCTCCAGATATTTCACCAAAAGCATAAATCATGGCCATTACAATTAAACCCCAGGTAATTGCAACACCTGTATGTGTTAAATCGGTTCCACCAGTTATTTCACTCACTGTCATGGCACCTGTACCACAAAAAACTAAGGCAAAAGTTCCTATTAATTCTGAAATATATTTTTTCATATTGCAAATATCAACTAAAAAAATGATGTTTATTTTAAGTTTTCATTAACATTTAACTGAATTATTCCTTGTAATTTTAACATCTAAATTTAAAACAATCAATTATCATGAAAAAAATAGTTTTAAGCCTATTTGTAGCTGCACTTACGTTAACTACAAATGCACAAATAAAAACTCCAGCTCCAAGTCCTACTTCTAAATTAGAACAAGCTGTTGGTTTATCTGATGTAACAGTTGAATATTCTAGACCAGGAATGAGAGATAGAGCAATTTTCGGAAACTTAGTTCCTTTTGACAAAGTATGGAGAACTGGAGCTAACGAAAACACGAAAGTTACTTTTAGTACTGATGTTACTATCGACGGAAAAGAATTAAAGAAAGGAACATATGCTTTATATACAAAACCAGGAAAAGATGCTTGGGAAGTAATTTTTTATACGGATGCAACAAACTGGGGAACTCCACAGAAATGGGATGCTAATAAGGTAGCTTTATCTACTACTGTAAAGGCTGATATGATGCCTATGAAAATAGAAACTTTTACAATTACTATTGACGACCTTAAAAACGACTCAGCTGTTTTAGGAATGTTATGGGAAAATGTGTATGTTGGTGTAAAATTTAACACGCCTACTGATAAAGCTGTAGAAGCAAGTATTACTGCTACTATGCAGGGGCCAAAAGCTGGTGATTTTTATTCTGCTGCTGTATATTATTTACAAAGTGGTAAAGACATTAAAAAGGCGGCAACTTGGATTAACAAGGCTGTAGACATGACTAAGGACAAGCCTCGTTTTTGGTATTTACGTCAGCAATCTTTAATTTTAGCGAAAGCTGGTGATAAAAAAGGAGCTGTTAAAGCTGCAAAAGCATCTTTAGCTGGTGCTGAAAAAGCAGGTAACGCTGATTATATTAAAATGAATAAAGAGTTTTTAGCAAAAATGTAATTCATTTAAAGTAAAAACGTTTATATAAAATAAAGTCTGCAACTTAGGTTGCAGACTTTATTTGTTTTATACCCTTTTTTTTTATTATCCTAAAAAACAAATACTAACTTTGTGCTATGAAAAAATCAATAGCCATTATTGGCGGTGGTCCTTCTGCGTTATTTGCTGCAGCTTTTTTAGATACTAACAAATTTGATGTTACCATTTACGAAAAAAAGAAATCGTTAGGACGAAAATTCTTAGTTGCTGGTGATGGCGGATTTAACCTTAGCCACGGAGAATCTATTGATAAAATGATTGCACGCTACACACCTACTTCATTTCTTAAAAATGCTTTATTAAATTTCACTAATGATGATTTACGTAACTGGTTATTATCTATTGCTATTCCAACTTTTGTAGGAAGTAGTAATCGTATATATCCTGAAAAAGGAATTAAACCTATTACAGTTCTTACCAACATCAAACAGTTTTTAAGCGATAAAAATATACAATTTGTATACAATTATGAATGGAAAGGTTGGAATGATAAAAGTGAGTTGATTTTTAATGACAACAAAATTATCACCCCTGATTATACTATTTTTTCATTAGGTGGCGCTAGTTGGAAAATTACTGGATCAGAAGGTAATTGGATAGATAATTTTAAGGAGAAAGATATAAATACACCTCCTTTCTTGCCTGCTAATTGTGCTTATTATATTAATTGGAAAAGTGATTTTATATCTAAAAATGAAGGACAGCCTTTAAAAAACATTGCACTTTCTTGTTTAGATAAAAAACAAAAAGGAGAATTGGTTATTACAAAATCCGGATTAGAAGGAAATGCTATTTATGCATTGAGTCCGCAAATACAATCACAACTATCCGCTAATATAAAACCTGTTATTTATTTAGATTTAAAACCGATGCTTACTTTTACTGAGGTTGTAAAAAAAATAAAGGGCTCTCATTTAAGAACTACCGATATTCTTAAAAAAATATTGAAGTTAAGTGCACCTCAAATTGCTCTTTTAAAAACTGTTTTAACAAAAGAAGAATACATCAACAAAAACCGTATTGCAGAAAAAGTAAAAAACTTACCTCTTATTATTGAAGCTGCTGCTCCTTTAAATGAAGCTATTTCAACTACTGGCGGAATTGCTTTAAGCGAAGTCAACGAAAATTTCGAGCTCAAGAAACTCAAAAATAGTTACTGTATCGGTGAAATGTTAGATTGGAACGCGCCTACAGGAGGTTATTTATTGCAAGCTTGTTTTAGTATGGGAATATCTATTGCGAAACATTTAAATGAAAAAGAGTAATGGCATTACTTTAAACTTCTTCTCATATTAATTAAGTGCTTTTTAAATCCTGCTTTCTCATACGCTTTAATAGCTCCAGGATTATCAGCATATACATCTAATCGAACTTCAAATGTGTTTTTAGATATTACCCAAGTATGCAAAGCATCAATAACTAGTTTATTAATTCCTTTACCTCTATGAGAATTTTTAACATACATAAAACCTAAATACCCCAAGTTTTGATGTTTTAAATATGGTTTTGCCAATTGTATTCTGGCATAACCAGAGCCTACAACATTTCCTTCATCTAAAGCTACAATAACCTCTACTTCATCAGACAAAATCATTGCTTTAATATTGTAATAAGATATTTTTTCGTCTTTTAAAGTAACATCAAAAGGCCTTTCGAAATTAATAAGCGCTTGTTCAAACTCTAAAAGAATAGGTAAATCTTTTAAAGTGGCTGTTCTAGTTGAAATCATTCTTATTTCTTATTTAAAAATGGTTGTAATAATGAAGCTATTAAAATTACCAATCCGCAACCCAAAGCATTCAACCATAAGAAAGGTAACCAATCTGCTTTCCAAACATAAATAATAATTAACTGTGTGATAATAGCAGCAATAAAAACCGCGTTCGATTTTACAAACTTAAAGAAGAATGCTAACAAGAATATTCCTAATACATTTCCGTAGAAAATAGAACCGATAATATTAACTAACTGAATAAGGTTGTCGAATAAATTGGCGACACAAGCAACGGAAATTGCTAAAAGCCCCCATCCTAAAGTAAACCATTTGGTCATTTTAACATAATGCTCTTCACTCCTATCCTTCTTTTGATTTCTTTTATATAAATCGATAACAGTGGTTGATGCCAACGCATTTAACTCAGATGCTGTTGATGACATTGCTGCCGATAAAATTACCGCTAACAATAAGCCGATTAAACCTTTTGGTAAATTGTGTAAAATAAAATGAATAAAAACATAATCTTTATCATTCGTTTCTACTAAAGCATCTGCTTTTGTAATTATTGCTTTAGCTTGCTTTTTTATTGATTTATCTTGCTCGTTTAACGCTTGTAATTGTTTTTTATTCGCATCCGTTAAACCTTCAAAAATTAAAGCTTTCTTTTGATTTTCTATCTGGATATGTTTCTCACCTAAAGCCTTGTATTCTGAAGCGTATTGAGAGTTTTCAACAACTTCACTGGCTTTCGGGTTAAAATTTAAAGGAGATGTATTAAATTGATAAAACACAAACACCATTACTCCAACTAATAAAATAAAAAACTGCATTGGCACTTTTAACAATCCATTAAAAATTAACCCTAACTGACTTTCTCGAACAGATTTTCCTGATAAATATCGTTGCACTTGACTCTGATCGGTTCCGAAATAAGAAAGCATTAAGAAAGTCCCTCCTAAAATACCTGTCCATACAGTATAACGATTGTTTAAATCCCACGAGAAATCTATAATTTTCATTTTATCAGATGCTCCTGCAATTTCTAACGCTTTTGTAAAGGTAATTCCGTCAGGTAAATATTGTAATATCAAATAAAACGCAATAAACATTCCTGCGAAAATTACTGCCATTTGTTGTTTCTGAGTAACACTTACGGCTTTTGTTCCGCCAGAAACAGTATAAATAATTACCAAAAAACCAATAATTATATTTAATGTAATTAAATCCCATCCTAATACGGCTGACAAAATAATTGCGGGTGCAAAAATAGTGATTCCTGCAGCTAATCCTCTTTGTATTAAAAATAGAATAGCGGTTAAGGTTCTTGTTTTTCTATCAAAACGACCTTCTAAATACTCGTAGGCTGTATATACTTTTAATCGATGGTAAATAGGAATAAATACCAAACAGATAATCACCATAGCAATTGGCAATCCGAAGTAAAATTGTACAAACCCCATTCCGCTATGAAATGCTTGTCCTGGTGTAGATAAAAACGTGATGGCACTTGCTTGTGTTGCCATTACCGACAAACCAATTGTCCACCATTTACTATCACTTCCTCCTTTAATATAATCTTCAGCGTTTTTTCTTCCTCTAGTTTTCCAAACTCCGTAAAAAACAATAAATGATAATGTTAACGAAAGTACAATCCAATCGATTACCTGCATATTCTTAGTTAGTATATAAGTTTGTAATAATATAAAATATTGCGATATAGACTACGTTTGCTATTAATACTGCAGTGTATTCTTTTTTCCAAGTATATTTTTGTGAATCCATTTATTTTGTTGGTTTTGCATAAAAGTCAGCATCAAATGATGCTTCACTTAATAAAGGTAATACAAATTTGGTAGGTTCTCTTGCTGGCTCAGTAGGATTACCATTTTCGTGTTTCTTATACCAAGTTAAAGACTTAGGTAATAAAAACCCGTTAACGTTTTGCCAATCGTTATATCTAATAATACTCTTTTTATTTGATACTTTTTTACTGTGGTACGTAACCGTATAAGCTAACCAACTCATTTCATTGGTAGTTTCATCATAATAAATAAAATAATTATCATCTGGTGATGAACCAACATTTTCATTGTATGAAATTTTAAACCCTGGATACTTTTTTCCTTCAAACTCTAATGGTTTTGTTTCTGAATACACAATTCCGTCATCTGCCAAAACAAAAGGCATTGTATAAAAATAGAAATATAAGTTATAATAAAACTTAGCATCTTTCTTATAAACCGAAGTATCTGAAACCCAAACATCTTTACCATCAAAGCCTAATGAATACTCTTTAGCATTTATAACTGTTTTTCGTGAATGTAAATCCATAGTATGCTCTTCATTTTTTAAAGTATACGACAATGTTTTCATTTTTTGCCAATTATCAATACCTCCATGTTTATCAAAAACAGCAGCCAAAGCTTTTGGGTATTTTTCTGAAATTGTTTCTTTTTGTACAACTTCCTTTTTTGCTTCATTTTTACAAGCAATAGAAACTACTGCAATTACTATTAATAAGACTACTTTTCTCATTTTTTTATGGATGTTTTATTACTATAAAATACAGTCGAGTAAGAACAGTAAACTTACACAACTTCTATGAATTTATAAAATAAAAAAGCATCCGAATTCGGATGCTTTTTTACTATTGATTTATTATTAATGGCTTTTAAATTTTTGATTGATAAGTGTACAACTCAAAATATCTTCCTTGTTTCTTTATCAACTCATCATGTGTGCCTCGTTCTACTATCGAACCAGCTTCAATCACTAATATTTGATCTGCTTGTTTAATCGTGCTTAATCTATGCGCAATTACAATAGTTGTTCTTTCTTTTATTAATTCTGATAAACTTTTTTGAATCAACGCTTCACTTTCAGTATCTAAGCTAGAAGTTGCTTCATCTAAAATAATAATTTTCGGATTTGCTAAAATAGCTCTTGCAATTGCCAAACGTTGACGTTGCCCACCAGAAAGCTTTACACCTCTTTCACCTATTAATGTATTTAATCCATCATCAAAACGATCGGTGAATTCATTTACATACGCTGCTTTTACTGCATTTTGTAATTCTTGCTCCGTTGCATCTGGCCTTGGAAATAAAATATTTTCTCTAATAGTTCCTTCAAACAAAAACTCATCTTGTAAAACAACTCCTAAATGTTTTCGGTAACTATTTAATTTAACTTTTGACATGTCATGATTGTCAATCGTTACTGTTCCTGATTTCGGATTTAAAAAAGTTGCTGACAATCCTGCAATGGTCGATTTTCCTGACCCAGAACTCCCAACCAAAGCGGTTACTGTTCCTTTAGGCACCTGAAAACTGATATTGTTTAGTACTTGCTTACCTTCTTCATAAGAAAAAGAAACATCATTAAAAACTAACGCTCCTTCAACATTATCTAACTCAATAACTCTTTCTTCATTATCTTCTTCAGCTTCCATGTTCATCAACTCTTCGGTTCTATCTAAACCTGCTAAAGCTTCAGTTAATTGACTTCCGATATTACTCATTTGTACAATAGGTGCAATCATTAAACCTAATAAAAATGTAAATGATAAGAAATCACCCACGGTTAATTCTCCAACCATAATTTTGTAACCACCAATTCCCATTATTCCTGTAGACGCAATTCCTAATAAGAAAGTTGATGAACTTGTCATTATTGCCGTTGCAGTTAAACTCTTTTTTACGTTTTGAAATAAAAGAGCTACCCCTTTTTCAAAAGATTCGTTTTCTTGTTGCTCTGCGTTGAATGCTTTTATGACTCTTACACCAGCCAACGTTTCTGTTAAACGCCCTTTTACCTCAGCATTAATTACGCCTCGATTTCTAAATATGGGTCTGATATACTTAAAAGCTTTTAAAGCAACTAATCCGAAAACAACTACAGGAATCAACACAAACAATGTCATTGACCAACTTATGTTTATCAATAAAATTAAAGAAATTACAGCTGTTATTGTTCCTCCTACTAATTGCACCAATCCTGTTCCTATTAAATTACGCACACCTTCAACATCACTCATAATTCGAGAAACTAATGCGCCCGATTTTGTATTATCAAAAAAACTAATTGGTAAAGACAATACTTTCTTTTGCACTTTTGCACGCAATTCTGAAATTAAATATTGTGCTTGTACACTTAAAATACGTGTTAGTAAAAATGACGTTACCGCCTGTATTAAAATCGCTGTTCCAACAACAAATAATAAACTATAAAGTGCATTGTAATCTTTATTAGGAATTATATCATCTAACAATGATTTAATTTTTAACGGAGCTACCAAGCTTGCCAACCTACTTATTACAATTAAAACCAAACCTATTAAAACCAAGTTTTTACGGGGCCAAATAATCGTTTTAAATGCTTTTCCTATTGATACTTTAGGTTTCTTTTTGTTTTCTTTTGATAATGTATATTGCTGCATATTTTTTTATTGAAGACACTATTTATCGTCAAAACATATGCCATATATAGTTAATATGACACAATTACAAAACACAATTTAAAAGTACTCTTTATTTAAGCTTGATTAATTTTACCTTATCTAAAACCACCATAATACAATAAGTTACATCAATTTCGTGCCATCTTACACCACCGAAATTAGCACGACCACCATTAGCATGGTGATTGTTATGATACCCTTCTCCCATCATTAAAAAATCGAATGGTAATAAGTTTTTAGAAGTGTCGCTTACTTTAAAAT
Organism: Tenacibaculum bernardetii; assembly: GCF_029125915.1. NCBI lineage: Bacteria > Pseudomonadati > Bacteroidota > Flavobacteriia > Flavobacteriales > Flavobacteriaceae > Tenacibaculum > Tenacibaculum bernardetii. The sequence continues at coordinate 85,296 of NZ_JAQJCU010000010.1, read as the reverse complement.
TTACATACCCATAAATGTGTGCAAACCAGTTAATAATTACGCCGTGTATTGGCGCCATAAAAAAAGCTACTGGCAAAAGCAACCATTGCCACCAAGCTGTTGCAAAAAACATAAAGAATGCAACATATAAAGCACCCCAAGTTAATCTAGAAATTTTTGAACTTGCGAAGTTGTCAAAGCTTTTCCATTGTGGTACATTTTTAGTGAATTTTGCTTCAATTGCGACTCTTTGATTATTGATATCTTGATAGATGTTTTTAGTACGCCACATCATTTTAAACAGATTTTCATCATATTTAGGTGAATGTGGGTCTTTTTCTGTATCAGCATACGCATGATGCATTCGGTGCATTACCCCGTAACCATAAGCACTTAAGTAATTAGAGCCTTGTGTTAACCAAGTTAAAAAGAAACAAACTTTTTCTGCAAAATTCGACATTTTAAAGGTTTGATGTGCTGAATATCTATGTAAAAAGAAGGTTTGAAAAAATAAACCTGAATACCATAAAATTATTATGAAAATTACTATTGTCATTCTTGTATATTTAGCCTACAAAGAACTGATTTTAGTGTGGTAAAAAAAATGAACTTAAGTTAAGTAATTCGCCTTCTAATTCGGCTTAAAGCCTGGGCTGTAACACCTATATATGAGGCAATATATTTTAGTGGAATTTCTTTAATTAGCTTTGGGCGTTCATCAAATAAATTAAGGTAACGTTCTTCTGCTGTTTCGTTTAATAAAGATTGCTCTCTTTTAGATTTTATTAAAAATAAACGTTCAGAAGATAGGCGCCCTAATGTGTTTCCTATACTTGTTTCTTTATAAACCGCTTGCAGATCTTCATAAGACATGCTCCACATTTCTACATCTGTAAGTGTTTCTAGCTCATATAATGAAGGCGATTGTGTTAAAAAAGAATCATAAGCGCTTACAAACTCATTGTTAAAACAAAAACCAAAAGTTGTTTCTTTTTCTTTATCATCATTTGGAATAAAAAACCTAACTATTCCTTTATCTAGAAAAGATATATGTTTTTCTATGGCACCTAACTCTAAAAGTCTTGTACGTTTTTTTACACTCCTCGATTTTAATTTAGATGTAAAAAACTCCCAGTCACTATCATTAATTATAAGTGATTTCTCTAGATATGTTCTAATATTTACAATACTCATACTACGTTATAATCTTTTGCTGAACTTGTTGGATTAATGAAATAATATCATTTTTTAATTACTTATTTCATTATGTACAATTTTGTGCAAGATACGACGCTAAATTTTACCTTATTAAATTCTTTACGGTATAGTTATTTTATCAAAAAAAACACCATAATAGACAATTGCTATACGGTGTTTTTAGTTAAAAGTTCTACATTATTCTACTAAAAATGAACTTATTAAGTTATACTGTTAAGAGATTATATAAAACTTGCTGTTTAACCTTCCTATAGTTTTTAATATGTTTTAAATATAATGACCTTGTAGTTTCATGCTCATTTAAATAAAACAACTCACATGCAACATCATCACACTCATTAAGTTTTTCAGTTTCATTCCTAGCATTATATAGTTGAGTTAAAATCTTTGAGTTTTCTAAAAGCATTAATAATAATTCATCTCTTAAATCTCTTTTTTTAATTAAATTAGACGCTATTTTAGCTAAGTTATCGCACTCATTTGCTAAATAACTTACATGAGAAATCCACATATCTAACTCTCTAAAACTTCTTCTCTGAATAACCTCTGTTTCGGTATTGTAATCTGTATAAGTATTTAATTCCATAATCTTATTATTCCTAATTTAAATCACTAAATTCTAATCTTTCACAAAGCCCTTTCTATGGAAAAATACCTCTTTGTACATAAGCTCTTTCTATACGCTCTATTGCTATTACATATGCTGCAGACCTCATATCTAGCTTTTTACTTGCTGACATATTTAAAACTCTAATAAAAACTTCTCTCATTTTTTTATCAAGTCTCGCCATAATTTCATCTAGCTCCCATAACTCACCATTTCTGTTCTGTAACCATTCAAAATAACTTGCTATTACACCACCAGAATTACATAAAATATCTGGAATAATTTCTACTCCCTTTTCTAACAATATTTTTTCTGCTTCGACAGTTGTAGGACCATTTGCTCCTTCAGCAATTAAAAAAGCTTTTATTCTTGATGCATTATCTTTAATTATTTGATTACCTAAAGCTGCTGGAATACAAATATCACAATCCAAACCAAAAAAGTCTTCAGGATTTACTTCTGCGGTATTTAAAAATCCAACAACACTTCCGTTATTAAACTTTGTGTACTCAAATAAGGCTTTTACTTTAATTCCGTCTGAATTTGTAATCGCACCAAAAGCATCCTGAACTCCAACCATTATGGCTCCTTCTTTTTCTAGAAAATGCGCTGCCCAGTAACCTACATTTCCAAAACCTTGAACTATAAACTTTTTATCTGTAAGATCTAAACTTCTTTGTTCTGCCCAAAATTTTATATTCAAGAAAACTCCATAACCTGTTGCTCTATCCCTTCCTTCTAGGCCTCCCGAACCAATTGGTTTTCCGGTAACAACATGTTGATTTTTTGATCTTTCTGCTGGTGCTTTTGTAGACATATACGTATCTGCAATCCAAGCCATAGTTTGCGAATTGGTATTTACATCAGGAGCTGGAATATCATGCTCCGGACCAATATTATCTCCCAAAGCATACGTAAAACGCCTTGTAATACGTTCTAACTCTGACTGAGAATATTTTTTAGGATCCATTTGAATCCCTCCTTTTGCACCACCATAAGGCAAACCTGTTAATGAAGTTTTCCATGTCATCCACATTGCCAGTGCTTTTACAGCATCAATATCTATCGTTGGATGATATCTTAATCCACCTTTATAAGGCCCCAATGCATTGTTATGCTGCACTCGATATCCTTTAAAAATTTCTACCTCACCGTTATCCATACGAACTGGAAAATGAATAATTAACTCGTTATTGGTGATCCCTAATATTTTTTTAATATTTGGGTTTAAGTTTACCAAGTCAGATGCAGCATCAAACTGCTTCATAACATTATGTAACATTCCTTGCTTTGGTTCCTTTTGCTGTTTTAATTCTTTTGTTAAAGTCATTTTGTTAATTAAATAAGTTCTAATTCTTTTTTACTGCAGATTTCATCAAAATCTTTAGCAGTTAGAGTAACAATGTTTCCTTCTGATGTTTCTTCTTGATCAAACTCACTACAAGACCAAATAAAAGCGTTATTTGATATTAAACTACAAGAATTAACATGAATACAAGTACTACACAAACTTCTTTTATAAGCGTTCATAAATCATAATATTTGAATATGTTACTATATTGGCAACAGGTGTACCAAAAAAACACCATCAAACAAAATAAAAACTCAAAACACTATATAACAAATACTTAAACTTTAAAACTCTATTTCCACAAAACAAAAAACGGGTGATAATTACCCGCTTGATACTTTTTTACTCGATATTTATTTTAGTTTTTCCCGAAGTGTTTTTCTATCTATTTTAAGAATCTCTGCCGCTTTAGTTTTATTATTATTTGTAGCGGCTAAAACCTTAATGATATAATTTTTTTCAAGTTCTTTTAAAGATATTAATTCTTGGTTTTTAGGAAAGTCTATTTGATATTTTACATAATCTGGAAGATGTACTACTTCTACTGATTTATCGCACATAATTACAGCACGCTGAATTACATTTTCTAACTCTCTAATATTACCTGGCCAATGATACCTTTGTAATATTTCTATAGCATCTAGACTTATTTTTATAAATCGATCTTTGTATTCTATTCCATATTTAAAAAGAAACTTCTCTACTAATAAAGGAATATCTGAAATTCGTTCAGATAATTTAGGCACCTCTATTTGTACTACCGTTAATCGGTAATATAAATCTTCTCTAAACTTTCCTTTTTTAATTAGTTCTTGTAAATCGATATTAGTTGCTGCAATTACTCTAACATCTATTTTTTCTGTTTTCTGAGAACCTACTCTTACTATTTCTTTCTCTTGTAATACCCTTAACAAACGTAATTGTGTAGCCAAGGAAGCATTTCCTATTTCATCTAAAAACAACGTTCCTTTGTTTGCTGCCTGAAAAAAACCTGCTCTATTTGAATCTGCTCCTGTAAAAGCGCCTTTTACATAACCAAACAACTCTGACTCTAACAAATTTTCTGGAATTGCACCACAGTTTACTGCTACAAAAGGTGCTTTAGAAAATTTACCCATATAATGTATAGAACGTGCCACAAGCTCTTTACCAGTACCACTTTCTCCTGAAACAAAAACTGTTGCTTTATTATTTTTAAGTCGTTCAATTACATCTGTAACTTTTTGCATTGCAGGAGAACTTCCTATTAACTCTCCGTAAGCGTTTTCTTTTGGCTCTTTAGCTACTTTAACCTGTTTTATCTTTACTGGAGCATGCTCTAAAGACTTTAGTACCGCTGTTTTTAATTCTTCTTTTGTAAATGGTTTCGTAATATAATCTGCTGCGCCAGATTTCATAACTTCTAATGCACCATCAATTGATGGAAAACCTGTTACTACTAATTTAGGCATTTCTGGAAAATGTTCTGAAACGTATTTTATCAATTCTAAGCCATCAACTCCAGGCATTTGTAAATCGGTAATTAACAAGTCGATCGACTGGTCTTTTAAAATTTGCAATGCTTCTTTTACTGAGACCGCCTTGTAGGCGTGATAATTTAATGATTGTAAATGACGTTGGATAAGTTCTAAAATATGAATATCATCATCAACAATCAAGATATTTTCTTTGTGTAGCATTTGTTATTTTTTAGGAAAATTAATTACAAAAATAGTTCCTTTAGGTAAGTTAGGTAGGTGCTTTATAGCTCCTTTATGACTTTTTACAATTCCGTGAACAACACTTAATCCTAAACCAGAACCTTCTCCTATAGGTTTTGTTGTAAAAAAAGGATTAAAAATATTTGCTGCTGAATTTAATGGAATTCCAACTCCCTCATCTGATATACTTAATTGTATATTTTCTTTATTTTCTTCGACAGAAATTTTAATTTTTCCGTTAACAGGCGAGAAATAAATTGCATTGATTACTAAATTAAAAACTACTTGAGTTAGTTGAATTTTATCAGCTTTTAACTGAATATTTTCTTTATTGAAAAATAATTCACTTTTAATATTCTTTTTTATAAAATTTGGATTCAACAAACCAATAGCTTCCTTTATAATTGGTACACAGTTTATAACCTCCATCTGCTGAGGCATCTCACAAGAAAAAAACATTAATTTCTTTACAACTTCTCTAGAATAAATAGCACTATTTATTACTTTTTGTAAATCTTTTGTTCCAACCTCGTCAGTTTTATATCGCTCTTCTAGCAACTCTGTAAAACCTAAAATATTAGCTAAAGGTGTGTTTAACTCATGTGCTATTCCTGCGGTAATTTCTCCTAAAATAGATAACCTATCTATGCGTTCTATTTGTCTATTAGCAAGAATCTCTTTTTCTTTAATTTGTTTACGCTCAAAAAAATCTCCTATTTCAGAAGCTATTTTATTAAGTAAAAACTCTTCTTCTTCTAAAAAAGCATTTTGAGAAAACTTCACCTTTGAGTACCCCACTTTTATAGACCCAAAAATTTCACTGAATACTTTTATTGCTGAAACGATAAAAATAGCATCTTGATTTTGCTTTCCTTCTACAATACTGCTTTTATTCGTTTGAATTTCTACAAAAGCAGCGTCAGGATAACGGATAGATTCTTTTAGATTAAGTGCAATTCCTCTTAGAAGGTTTTCTGTATCAGAAAAATTACTGTTTCTTATTAAGGAGCTAACGTTATACAAACAAGTTAATTCCTTAACCCTTTCTTTTAATTTTTCTTCTATTGAGACCGGTTGTTCCATAAGTATTTATTACAAACAACAAATTTAAATTTTATACTTTTTTTTCAATTAAAAAAAAACATAATTTATACTTAAAATAACAATTTTTTAGCAAAAAAATACTGTTCTCTTTTAAGGGTTGATAACATCAAAAAACTAAACTTTTATATAAATATTATCTTTTTAACTGACCTAAGAACTACTTAAAAACTAAGCTATCAGTTTTAAAAAAGGTTTTATTAAATTACGTAAAAAACAATTAATCAACAACTTGTTTTGTTCTAATAAAAAAACTAGCACTTTTTAAGATGCTAGTTTTCTTTCTCTTTTTGATTGCAATTAAATAAAAAGAGAGTTTCTGGGGGAACTCTTTTTCTTTATAACAGTGAAAAAATTAAGGCTTAATAATTCTTAACAATAATCAAATTTACAGTTAAAAAAATAAAAACAATTGAACTATTATCTTAAATAATTGCACTATATTACTCTTCGAAAAACAAAAACTATGATATCTTTAGACCACCAATATTTTAAAGAAAGGAAACTCTCCACACTTATTGAAAACAGAACAATGTACTCTTCTGAATATGCTGAATTAAATATATTTGAAACCTTTGAAGCTACTAAAAATGTATTCTTAAATTTCGACTCTACTTTTATTGCCAGTATGTTAACAGGAAAAAAAACTATGCATTTTGATAAAACTGATCCTTTTTCTTTTGTTCCTGGTGAATCTTTAGTTATACCCGAAAACAATAGTATGAATATTGATTTTCCTGATGCTTCTTTAGATAATCCTACGTCATGCTTAGGCCTAGTTATTGATCAAAATAAAATAAATGAGGTTGTTTATAATTTTAATGAAGATACCGTTATTGAAAGAGAAAACGACAAATGGGATTAAAAAAAAAAGACATCTCATCTAAACAATAATAATGAACTAAATATATTAGTAAACAGGCTAACTAATACATTTATTAAAAACACAAAATCTAAGGATATACTGTTAGATTTAATGATTCAAGAATTAATTATTCGTTTACTACAAAGCAAAGCTCGAAAACTTATTTTAAATAATGTTGACGATCTATTTAATGATACACGTATAGGTTATGCTGTAAAATACATAAAAGAAAACTTAACCAACAATAACTTAACTTTAGATGAAGTATCTGAAAAAGCATGTATGAGTAAATCACATTTTTTTAAGAAATTTAAAAGTACTTTAGGCATTACACCTGTAGACTATATAAATTCTGAAAAAATTAAATTTGCGAAAAAGTTAATTAAGAATAATCCTAATGAAAACATTTGTGATATTGCCTACAAAACAGGCTTTAACAATGTAAGTTATTTTAATCGCCTTTTTAAGAAGAATGAACTTTTAACACCTCAACAATTTAAAATATCTTTGAGGGATTAATTTACTAAAAATATTGAATTTCTTAATTGATACTTTTACTTTAAACTGGCTTATAATATTGCTTTTTTTTGTTATCGCTATGCTATACTCTTCTGTTGGTTTTGGTGGTGGCTCTAGTTATTTAGCGGTATTAGCTTTAACCGGTATTGCTTATACACAAATAAGATCAACAGCATTAATATGTAATATTGTTGTTGTTTTTAGTAACGTATTATTGTTTCACAAAGAAAAACTACTTGACTGGCACAAAATAATTCCCCTGGTTTTATTTAGTGTTCCCTTAGCTTTTTTAGGCGGAATTTTAAAAATAAACCAAACTATCTTTTTTATTCTTTTAGGTATTACGCTATTAATTGCTGCAATTACCATGTGGTTTTCTAAAAAAACCACATTAAGTGTTCAAAAAAACAAAATAAACAGCAGCCGAAATGCTATTTATGGTGGTGTTATTGGTTTTATTTCTGGAATGGTAGGAATAGGTGGCGGTATTTTTTTAGCTCCTTTTCTTCACCTTAAAAACTGGGAGGTTCCAAAAAAAATAGCGGCTACATCAAGTGTTTTTATTTTGGTAAATTCTATTGCAGGTTTGTTTGGTCAATACATAAACCCTAATTTTATAATTGATTGGAATTTAACTTCTATTTTATTAGTAACAGTGTTTTTTGGTGGGCAAATTGGTAGTAGAATGAGCCATAAATTCTTTAGCCCGATTCAATTAAAAAAGGCAACCGCTATTTTGATTGCCTTTGTTAGTATTCGTATTTTAATAAAATATTTGTTTTAAGCAATTACTCATCGGTAAGTGTTTTCATAAAATCGATAACTTGAGTTATTTCTTTTTCTGATAAACTTAAATTATCAAAAGGTAAGGTTTGATATTCATTATGAATACCCAAACCTGCTCCGCCTCCCTTATTATAGAAATCCATCACTTCCTCTAAAGTTACATAAACACCGTTATGCATATAAGGTGCTGTTTTTGCGATATTTCTAATAGTAGGTGTTTTAAAAAAATGTTTACGCTCTGGTGTTTTATATAAATTATAGCGTCCTAAGTCTGATGAAATTTCAGCATTAATAGTATCTGCAGATATCGGAACTCCAATAAACTCTAATTCTGTATCGTTATAATTTGGTGGAACAGTTCCGTTAAAAACAGGTGCGAAATGACACGTTGCACACATTGCCTTTCCTGCAAACAAATTAAAGCCTTTTTGTTCATCTACTGTTAAGGTTTCTTCTTCTCCACGAATATTTCTATCAAATTTAGAATTAAATGTATTTAAGGTTCTTATATATGATGCTATTGCATGTCGAATATTAAAATTCACTCGTTTATTATCATATAAATTTGCTATTAACTTTTTATAGTTTTCATTTTTTAACACACGTTGTACAACAGAATCCATCGACATATTAAACTCATTATGATTCTCTACAACTCCAACAACTTGCCCCTCTAAGCTTCCTGATCTGGCATCCATAAAAAAACCTTTCTGATATGCTGAATAAGCTACTGTTGGTGTATTTCTTGTTTGATTTTTATCAAATACTCTTCTACCATCTGTAAAAGCTAAATCTTTAACATGACAAGTTGCACAAGCCATGTTATAATCTTTAGAAAGCGATGTATCGTTAAACAACTGCTTTCCGAAAATTATTTTTTTTGCCAATTGAGTGGTATCACTTAAATGATCTGAAAAATAATTAACATTTAATGCTTCTTCTGAAAATAAGGTTTCCATCGTATTAGATAACGCCATTTCAAAAGGAAACTTAACACCCCAATCTTTTTGAATTTCAACCAATATTTTTAATTGAAGATTCGTGTGCTTTTTTATAAAATTAAATCTATCAAAACTATCAAAATCATGTTTTAAAAATTTTTGAGCATTTATAATTGCTTCTTCAAACTTTACTAATAATTCTTTTGATTTAAACCTCTCCTCATTAAGTTTAATAATTTTCAATACTGTTTCATAAGTATATGAACTTTCTAATAGGGATTGATTTAAAACTGGCGAATCGAAACCTGTAATACCCGTTGCAGCTACACGGGTAATTTGATCTCTTAACAGCCATATAATATGATGGTCTTTTAATTTAAGAATACTATTTTTTCTTATTAATTTTAATCGGTTGCTTGTAACGCGTATAGCTCTTTTTAAAACCGCTTGATCAATATTTTCATCATAAAGAGACTCTTCTATAACCTGAAAGCCTATCGGCTTTATAACTCTTGTATCATTACTCGTCTCTCCCTTAACACTAATTATATTTGGTGCATTTAATGATTTATAGTTATCCTTATCAGAAAAAGCTAAAATTGGCTCTAGTAATTTAAAATGTTTTCTTGCTAGCACATAATATTTTTGCTGCGCTTTAATTGATTTACCTTTCATACTATCTAAATTGTTAATAGCATTAGATAGCTGGTTTAGGTATAATTTATTTACACTGCTAGAAATTACCGTAACAGATTTGTATTTCTCTGTTTTTTGATTGCACGATACTATTACAAGCAAAAGACATACACAAAGGTATGTCTTAGCTTGACTTAAGAAGTCTTTCATTTTTTATCTTTCTAAACCTGTAATTAAATGTAAAACAGAACCTTCTTTTCTATTTTCTAAATTAGGGTTTGCTTTTGGATCTGTGAATGATGTTCCATCTGCAGGCTCCCAACCATGATTTTGAGTCATTACTAAAAATGAGTTCTTACCATTATTTACAATATCAGTTACATCAATCATTCCAGTAATTTCCCAATTTCTTGAAGTTGTTCCGTATCCTAAAGAAGCTGCTCTTTCTTGATCACACTCTAACACGGTTTTTATATCTCCGGTTGTTAAATTGTATTGGTATAATTTAGAATATCCTATAATATTTGGATTTACAGATGCGTATCCGTTAGGATCTTCTTGAATATAAGCATAGTTTTCGGTAACTAAAATATTATCAGGCGAGTGAAATCCGTCAGCTTTTCCTCCTACAATATCTCCATCTAACACACAGGTAATTTTTGCGTTTCCTGTTGGATCTGTATCATTTAAAACTACTTTATAAACACGACCTAAAATAGAGCCTTTACCTACTAAACCTGGTTTATTACGACCTGTTACGGCAAAATAAATCTCTCTATTATTTGCTGCTGAACCTCTTCTCCAATCAATATCTTCTAATCTAGAGAATCCCATAACATCTTTTGTTTTACATTCTGTATCTAAGGCATTAATTTCTTTTTCTTCAAGTTCTACAAACTCAACATCATATTCCGTTCCTTCGGCCATATCTACTTCATAAGTAACACCTGGAGAGGTTACTTTTAAACCATATAATTTACCTCCATTTAAATCTCCTCTATCACCAACATACATTCCTAATTGACCCGATGGCACATTATTATCCGAATTATCATCTCCAATAAAAGCAACTGTTTTACCTGAATAAGCATCTTTACCAATTACAACAGCATTCTCTGTAGACCATTGCCCAAATGCTGGTAACATATTCCCTGCACTTGCATCTGTAGGTGATTTATAAGGATCTGTTACAAAAACACCTTTTGATGCTCCACCCCATTCACCACCTGATAAATACAAAGGTCCAAAACCATGCTCTTCTGGAGAAATCATAGAACCAGAACATTGCGCTGTTTCTCCGGTTGCACTTGCATTTAAAATATACTCTCCTGATAATGGTTTTAAATTTTCATTTAGTTTAATTCTAGCAATGGCATAATCTGCTTCTATATTATTAATTAACGTAAATGTTCCATCTGATTCTGGCAATAATCCTGCACCATCTGCCATAGATCCATAAACAAAATCAGGCGAGTTTGGTATCACATCTTCTGATGATAATATTGGTGTTATTTTTAAGCCTACAAACTCACCTCTTACTTTTAAAAAATTAGGAGTTTTAGAAGTATTTAAGGAAGCGGTTGCATCACTACCATTATTACCATCTGCTCCATTACTCCCATCAACTCCATCTATACCGTTTGCTCCGTCAACACCATCCTGACATGCAGTAAATGTAGTTAAACCAATAAAGGCAGTTAATAATGTTAATACGCTTAATTTTAGGTTTTTCATTTTAATATTTTTTAGTTTTTTTAATTCCTCAAATTAAAGGCGCGTTTGTAAAACTTATATCAATGCTATTTTAATAACACATCATTAAAATGTAAATTTTATTAAGAGAACTTAAACAAATAGAATTATTCTAAATAAAAAGGTGCGCTAAATTAGCGCACCTTTTTATTCTTAAATTAACTAGGCTTATCCTAACCAAGCATTTAACATCCATATTGTTTTTTCTTGCTCAGCAATAAAGTCACTCATCATCGAGTTAGTTCCTTCATCATCTGCTTTATCAGATAGGTCTAAAATTTCTCTTTCTATTTTTAATAATTCAGCTAAAGATTCAACCACTAATTGAACCGCATCAACATCTTTACTTACATTTTTTCCTACCGGCACTTTTGCTGCTTTTATATAATCATCAAATGTATGTAATGGTGTTCCTTGTAATGTTAAAATTCTTTCAGCAATTAAATCTACCTTTAATTGAGAGTCTGTATAAAACTCCTCGAACTTAACATGTAATTCAAAGAAGTTTTTCCCTTTGATATTCCAATGTAATCCTCTTACATTTTGATAATATATTTGAAAATTCGCTAATAAAGTATTTAATTCCTTTACTAAAGCTATCGATTTGTTCTTATCTAATCCTAAAACAGTTGTGTTCATTGTATTTATATTTTTAATTGTTCTTATTTCTATACCTCAAAATTAGACATAAATAAATCCCAAAAACTATAACTGTTATTGATAGTTTTAATATCTTTATCAAAAAATTTGATACAATGACAATCACACAGTTAAAATATACGCTGGCTGTAGCTGAATATAAAAATTTTACAGTAGCTGCCGAGCATTGTTTTGTTACGCAACCTACCTTAAGTATGCAAATACAAAAGCTAGAAGACGAGTTAGATGCTAAAATATTTAACCGCTCTAAAAAACCTATCGAATTAACCGAGGTTGGTAAAAAAATTATTGAACAAGCTAAGGTTATTGTTGATGAAAGCAATCGTATTGTAGATATTGTTCATCAACAAAAAGGATTTGTAGGTGGTGAATTTAAACTTGGTATTATACCAACGGTTATGCCAACTCTACTACCAATGTTTTTAAAGACATTTAGTAAAAGCTATCCGAAGGTTCAATTAATTATTGAAGAATTAACTACTGAAGAAATTGTTAGAAAATTAACCGATGGTCATATCGATGCTGCTTTGGCCGCAACTCCACTAGAAAATGAAGCTATAAAAGAGCGTGTTTTATACTACGAACCTTTTGTTGGTTTAATACCTAATGAGCATAGATTGTACGATCAAAAAAAGATAAAAGTTGAAGATTTAGAGCTTGATGATATTTTATTACTAGAAGATGGTCATTGCTTTAAAAACAGTATTATAAACTTATGTAGAGCTAATAAGAAAAATACAGCGCACCATTTTCAGTTAGAAAGCGGAAGTTTCGATACGCTTATAAAACTATCTAAAGATGGTTTAGGAATGACCTTATTACCATACTTAAATACACTTGACTTAAATGATAAGGACAAACTACATTTAAGAGAATTTGAAACACCTCCTCCTGCAAGGGAAGTAAGTTTAATTTATCATAAATCGCAACTTAAAATGCAATTAATAGAAGCTTTAAAAAGCACTATAGATGGTGTAATAAGAGGTGCTATTGCTTTTAGTGATGTTGATATTATTAGCCCGATAAATAAAAACTAGTTCAAAAAAAATCCCGCAATTTCGGGATTTTTTATTTAGAATTTATATTCTGATAAAGGTTTCGGAAAATCTTCTGGATTCGCCGCTAAATGATAACGAGGATCCTCAACACCTTCTTCTATAACTCCTGTAAAAATAGGGCTCGCTTTATAAAGCAATATCTTACAATCTTCACTTAAATGTTTTAAAGTAACTTTTTTGCCTGCCGCTTGATACTTTTCAACCAAACCAAAAATAGCTTCAATTGCCGAATGATCTGAAACTCTAGATTCAACAAAATCAATTTCTATTTTCTCAGGATCATTTTTAATATCAAATTTACCGTTAAAAGCTGTAATACTTCCAAAGAATAAAGGTCCCCATATTTCGTACACTTTTGTTCCGTCTGCTTTCATTCTTTTTCTAGCTCTAATTTTCTTAGCACTTGTCCAGGCAAAAGATAAAGCTGATATAATTACCCCTACAAAAACAGCTATTGCTAAATCGAAAAATACCGTAACTGCAGATACGATTACCAATACAAATGCATCTGAAACCGGAATTTTTTTCATAATTCTAAAGCTAGACCATGCGAAAGTTTCAATAACCATCATAAACATTACTCCTACTAAAGCTGCAATTGGCACTTGCTCTATATATTTATCAGCAAATAAAATAAAGGTCAATAAGGTTAATGACATCATTACTCCTGATAATCTTCCTCTACCACCAGCGTTGATATTAATAACTGTTTGACCAATCATACCACAACCTCCAGTTCCACCAAATACACCACTTACAATATTTCCTGCTCCTTGTGCAACACATTCTTTATTTCCGTTACCTCTACTATCTGTTAACTCATCTACTAAGTTCATAGTCATTAAAGTTTCTATCAAACCAACAGATGCTGCTAAAAAGGCATAAGGTGCTATAAATTTAAGCGTATCTAAATTAAAAGGAAGGTTACTCCAAAGTTCTAATAGATTTAGTTTTTTTGATATTTCATCAATACCATTTAAACCGGCGCCACCACCATCTCTAATAAAATCACCAACATTAATAGAACTTAAACCACTAAAGATTGATATTAATGTAACAATTAAAATTGCCGTTAATGCTGCTGGTATTTTAGTCGTTAGTTTTGGTAATCCCCATACAATAAGCATCGTTAATAAAACGAGCCCAATCATTGTATAAAGTTTTTCTCCTTGCATGGTTGATTTTACAACTCCGCTGTCTTTTACAGAATAAAACCCTTCTTCTGATACATTAAAAACAACCTTTTTTGTTTTGGTATCAAAAACCTGACCTTCTGAAATGAAAAAAGCTTGTTCGTTTGTATTATTATTTTTTACTGAATTTCCATCAATAGTAAATAAAATAGTATCGGAATTTAAATCCTTAACTTGATTATCTGTTACATTATAAACCAACTCTTTCGATTCGGTTTTACGCATATTTTGTCCGAAAAAATCTTTTTTATTTTCAGTAAACATTCCCAATTGCGCCATAAAAATAACAATTGCCAATCCGTTTACAAATCCCATCATTACAGAATGCGGAATTAAACGTACAAATTTACCAAGTTTAAAAACTCCTGCTAGTACCTGTATGACTCCCATTAAAACCACTGCTGCTAGCAAATAAAAGTATCCCATATTTTCTACAGGGTTATCAAATAAAAGACCTTTTGCATGTCCTTCTTGTATCATCGTTACAAAAATAACTGCTACAGCTCCTGCTGCACCAGAAATAAGTCCTGGTCTACCACCAAAAATGGCAGAGATTATTCCTACCACAAATGCACCAAATAATGCTACTATTGGACTAATTTGGGCAACAAATGCAAAAGCTACCACTTCTGGTATCATTGCTAAAGAAACTGTTATACCTGCTAAGGTATCGTCTTTAATGTTAAGTTTCTTATTCTTAAGGTATTTCATCATAATATTTTCGGCTATTGTAAAAGTTGGCAAATGTAAAGATAATTTTATTCATATAGTTTTATGTTTCATCAAGTTTAATTTTGTTCGCTGTTTTTTTTACTTTATTTTTGAACAATGAACTATCATACCAATTTGATAGCAAAACATGAGCAGAAAAACACTACTTACTTCAAAAGAAATTGAAATTATTCTGCATCGATTAGCCTGTCAGTTAATCGAAAACCACAACGACTTTTCTAATACCGTTTTGATAGGTCTACAACCTAGAGGTACTTTTTTAGCAAAACGATTAACAAAATTATTAACCGAAGAATACAATATTAAAGACCTTAAACTAGGTTTGTTAGATATTACTTTTTATCGTGATGATTTTCGTAGAAGAAATGCGCCATTAGAAGCAACCTCTACTCAAATTGATTTTTTAATTGAAGATAAAAAAGTAGTTATTATTGATGATGTATTATATTCTGGTAGAAGTGTACGAAGTGCTTTAACAGCTATTCAATCATACGGAAGACCAGCAAATATTGAATTATTAGTATTAATTGATCGTCGTTTTAGTCGCCATTTACCAATTCAACCTAATTATAGAGGTAGACAAGTAGATGCTATTAATGAAGAAAAAGTTGTTGTTAATTGGCAAGAGACTCACAAAAAAGATACAATATATCTAGAAACCAAGCCTACTAAGCTTGATGATTAGTTATGATTATAAAAACAAACTAAGATGAAGCAGTTAAGTGTTGAAAATTTATTAGGTATAAAATACCTAAACAAAACTGATTTAGAGCTTATTTTTGAAACTGCTTCTCATTTTAAAGAAGTTATAAATAGACCCATTAAAAAAGTTCCTTCTCTTCGAGATATTACAATTGCTAATTTATTTTTTGAAAATAGTACACGTACAAAATTATCTTTCGAATTAGCTGAAAAACGTTTATCTGCAGATGTAATTAATTTTTCTGCAGCGCAATCATCTGTAAAAAAAGGAGAAACTCTAATAGATACTGTTAACAATATATTAGCCATGAAAGTTGATATTGTTGTAATGCGTCATGCAAGTGTTGGCGCTGGTATTTTTTTATCAAGGCATGTAGATGCCAAAATTATTAATGCTGGTGACGGAACTCACGAACATCCAACACAAGCTTTGTTAGATAGTTTTTCTATGCGAGAAGCTTTAAACAGTAATCTAAAAGGTAAAAAAATCGTAATCGTTGGTGATGTTTTACACTCGCGAGTAGCACTTTCTAATATATTTGCATTGCAATTACAAGGCGCTAAGGTTAAAGTTTGTGGACCAACTACTTTAATTCCTAAATATATTTCTAGCTTAGGTGTTCAGGTTGAAACAAACTTAAAAAAAGCCCTAGAATGGTGTGATGTAGCCAATGTTTTACGCGTACAACATGAACGAATGGATATTAAATATTTTCCATCAACAAGAGAGTACACACAACTTTTTGGTATCAATAAAGAAATACTAAACAGCCTTAATAAAGAAATTGTAATTATGCATCCAGGACCTATAAATCGTGGTGTAGAATTAACAAGTGATGTTGCCGATAGTAACCAATCTATTATATTAAATCAAGTAGAAAACGGAGTTGCAGTACGTATGGCCGTTATATATTTATTAGCGCAACAAATAAAAAGATAAGAATGAAAATAGAAGATAAAATTAATTATACTTTAATTAATTCTGACGAGAACACTTTTATAGAATTCTTCTCTGAGTTTAAAAAACAACATATTAAATACGGGGAAAAACACCTTATTATTCAAATTTCGGATAATTTTAGCATTACTAGAGAAAATATTTTGCTATTTTTGGTATTCGCTGATGAACATCAAAAAAATGGTACATCTTTTGTAATAGTACTAAAGGATGTAAATATTGATGATTATCCAGAAACATTTAACATTGTGCCTACATTAATTGAAGCCGAAGATGTTATTGAAATGGAAAATATACAACGCGATTTAGGTTTTTAACCTTATATTTATTGCCCCCTAAATGAATACATATGGTAAAAAAAGTACTCTTTCTATTCTTATTAGTGACATTATCTAGTTTTTCTCAGCAAAAATCTATAGATAAATTAGTTGCTTCACCAAATCCTTTTATTAACAACACTACTATTTTTGTTAATTCTAAAGTAAATCAAACTGTAATTTTAACTATTAGAAATGTACTAGGTAAAACTGTGTATTCGAAAGAAATTAAAGTTCGTAACGGGCGTAATTCTATTCCCTTTCAACGTAATGATTTAAAATCAGGTATGTACATATATGCAATTCAAAGTAACAAAGAAGTAATTTCTAAACGCTTTGTAATTAAATAAATGAGTTTAAATTTAACTATTTTAGGTTGTCATTCTGCTACTCCGAGAGTAAATGCACACCCTACATCCCAATATTTAGAAATTAACAATCGTCATTTTTTAATCGATTGTGGTGAAGGTACACAAAGACAAATGCGAAAATATAAAGTTGGTTTTTCTAAAATCAACCATATTTTTATATCTCACTTACACGGTGATCATTTTTTCGGCCTTATAGGCCTTATTTCTACTTTTGGTATTTTAAACCGAGAGAAAGACCTGCATATTTATGGTCCAAAAGGAATCAAAGAAGTTACTACGCTTCAGTTAAAGCTATCTAAATCTTGGACAAAATATCATATTCATTTTCACGAATTGGTATCTAATGAAAGTGAATTAATTTTTGAAGATGATAAGGTTTCTGTACACACTATTCCTTTAGATCACAGAGTTTATACTAACGGATTTTTGTTCCGAGAAAAAGAAAAACCAAGAAAATTACACATAGGTAAAATAGAGGAGTACAAGGAAATAGACACTTGTGATTATCATAATATTAAGGCAGGAAAAGATTTTGTGTTATCTACGGGTAAAATCATTCCAAATTCAGAATTAACGTTAAATCCTCCTAAATCCAAAAGCTTTGCTTTTTGTAGTGATACTGTTTACAAACCAAACATAGTTCCTATTATTAAAAATGTTGATTTACTATATCATGAAGCTACATTTTTAAAAAACAGAGAAGATCTGTGCGAAAGAACCAAGCATTCTACTGCAGAGCAAGCTGCTTCTATAGCCAATCAAGCAAATGCTACTAAGTTGATTGTTGGCCATTATTCTAGTAGATACCAAAACATAGAAGACTTTAAAAAAGAGGCGCAAACCATTTTTAAAAATGTAGAATTAGCCGAAGCTGGTAAGTTATATTCTACAAATACGGCTCCTGTTTCAATTTTAAATTAATACTGATTGGTTGATAATAAAACCAATGTACAAGCTACTTCCGATTTAATTTCGTTTTCTTTTAAAAGTTTATAAAATTCAGTATTCTCAGTACCTGGATTAAAAATAACTCTACGTGGTTTTAGAGATACTATATATTCATAATATTCTTTCTGCCTTTCTGAATTTAAATATAATGTAACAGTGTCTATCGCTTTAAATGGTACTTTTTCTGTTTCTACAGCAACACCGATTACACTGCCACTTCTTAAACCAATTGCTGATGTTTTTATTCCTTTATCAGCCAATCTTTTAATAGCAATATTTGAATATCTCGTAGGATTTAAAGAAGCTCCGATAACTAATGTATGTTGTTTCATAAATGTTGAAGATTAGTTTAAATTAATTTTAAGGCAAGGAAAAAAATAAGGAATTGTATATCTATTAAGACATTTATATGATTGAAAAACAAAAAAACTATTACTTATCTTTATTATATAATAATACAATTTATTTACCTAAATTCAAAGTAATTTACCTAAACCAAGTGTTATTTCGGGTAATAAAACCGATTTTATGCCAAATGAACCATTTTCATGTAATAACTCTTCCTCTAAAATTTTGAATAGCAGTATTACTAATTATAATAGTTTTTTAACTAAACAAAGAAGCTCATAAAAGTAAAAACATTATTTATAACAAAAAAACCGAAGCTACTAACTTCGGTTTTCTTATTATAAATAATTAGTTAATATTACCAACGGATCACTACCGATCCCCAAGTAAATCCACTACCAAAGGCAGCCAATACAACTAAATCATTTTCTTTAATCTTTCCTAACTCCCAAGCTTCAGTTAAGGCAATAATAACAGATGCAGCAGTTGTATTACCATACTTCATAATATTATTATGTACTTTATCGTCACTCAATTGAAACTTCTTTTGAATGAACTGAGCGATACGTAAGTTTGCTTGATGCGGAATTAACATATCAATATCTTCTTTCTTTAATCCGTTTGCTTCTAAACCTTCAATAATAGCTTCAGAAAAACGACCTACAGCATGTTTAAATACAAATTGACCATTCATGTGCGGATAGTAAGAAACATCTTCAGGATCATTTGCTTCTATTATTTCAGGTACCCATCTACTAGTAGAAGGTCCCATTAATGCTAATTCTTCTGCATGTTTACCTTCAGAATGTAAGTGAGAAGATAAAATTCCTTTTCCTTCCTCTTCCCTTCTAGACATTACTGCTGCTCCGGCTCCATCACCAAAAATTACAGTAACTCCTCTACCTCTTGTAGATTTTTCTAAACCTCCTGAATGATTCTCTGCACCAATTACAAGAATGTTTTTATACATTCCTGTTTTTATAAACTGATCGGCAACAGACATTGCATAAATAAAACCAGAACATTGGTTACGCACATCTAACGCACCAATAGTTGGCATATCTAACATATTTTGTATTTGTACTCCCCCACCAGGAAAATACATATCAGGACTTAAAGTTGCAAAAATGATAAAATCGATGTCATCTTTAGTCAACCCAGCTCTTTCAATTGCAATTCTAGAAGCTTTTGCTCCCATAACAGCAGTCGTATCTCCTGTTTTTGGGTCTATCCAACGACGCTCTTTAATACCTGTTCTTTCCTGGATCCATTCATCCGAAGTATCCATAAACTCTTTTAAGTCATTATTAGTAACCACATTATCTGGCACATAATAACCTAATCCTGTTATTTTTGAATTATACATATGCTATGTTATTCTTTTTGTTGTTTGTTTATTTGTAGCTTGTAAAAATAGTAATTTTTACTTTGATATAAAACTACCTTAAAAGATAGTCATTATTAACACAAAAATGCCATATTGTCACAAAACTTATTTTGGTATTTTTTTTGACTACTACTCTATAGAAAACGAACTGTTGGTTCGAGTGTATTTAATTTCTTATCAGATTTTAAAAGAAATTTAAATAAGTATCGAGAACACCTCGACTGCGCTCGATGAGACACAAATCAAACAAAATATATAATTATGAGCAAAGGAAGTATTAATGTGTCGGTAGAAAATATATTTCCACTGATTAAAAAATTCTTGTATTCTGATCACGAAATCTTTTTACGTGAGTTAATATCTAACGGAACAGATGCAACAACTAAATTAAAGCATTTAATTGCAATCGGTGAGGCAAAAACCGAATTAGGTGATGCTAAAATCGAAATAAGTATTGATAAAGAAGCAAAAACCATTACGATTAAAGATCAAGGTTTAGGTATGACTGCTGATGAAGTAGAAAAATACATCAATCAAATCGCCTTTTCTGGAGCTGAAGAATTTTTAAATAAATATGAAGATGGTAAAAACGAAACTGGTGTAATTGGACACTTTGGTTTAGGTTTTTACTCTGCTTTTATGGTTGCTGAAAAAGTTGAGTTAATTACTAAATCATTTAAAGATGCCCCTGCTGCTCATTGGACATGTGATGGCTCTCCTGAATTTACTTTAGAAGCTCACGATAAAACTGATAGAGGAACTGAAATTATTTTACATGTTGCTGAAGATTCTTTAGAATTTTTAGAAGAGGCTAAAATTGGTGGTTTACTTAACAAATACAATCGTTTTAACCAAGTGCCAATTAAATTTGGAACGAAACAAGTTAACGATCCTGATTTTACTCCACAAACAACAACCGATGCTGAAGGTAAAGAAACTACTGAGCCTCACAAACAAATTGAGGTTGACAACATCATCAATAACACAAACCCTGCTTGGACGAAAGCTCCTGCAGATTTAAATGATGAAGATTATACAAACTTCTATAGAGAATTGTATCCAATGCAATTTGAAGAGTCTTTATTTCATATTCACTTAAATGTTGATTATCCGTTTAACTTAACAGGAATTTTATTCTTCCCTAAGTTAACACAGAACTTAGATATGCAAAAGGATAAAATCCAATTGTATCAAAACCAAGTGTATGTAACGGATAATGTTGAAGGAATTGTACCTGACTTTTTACAGATGCTAAAAGGTGTTATTGACTCACCAGATATTCCATTAAACGTTTCTCGTTCTGGCCTACAAGCAGACGGAGCAGTGAAGAAAATTTCTGGTTACATTACTAAAAAAGTAGGTGATAAATTAGCTTCTTTATATAAAAAAGATCGTGCTGATTTTGAGCAAAAATGGAACGATATTAAAGTAATTATCGAATACGGAATGTTATCAGAAGATAAATTCTTTGATAAAGCTAAGAAATTTGCTTTATACCCAACAGTTGCAGATACTTTTTTCACTTTTGATGAATTAATTGAGAAGACAAAAGATGCTCAAACTGACAAAGATGGTAATCACATAATCTTATACACTTCAAATAAAGAAGCACAACACAGTTATATTCAGGATGCAACTGCAAAAGGATATGAGGTAGTGGTTTTAGACTCTCCTATTGTATCTCACTTAATGCAAAAACTAGAAACATCAGGTGAATCTAAAGTTCAGTTTACAAGGGTAGATTCTGATTTTATTGATAATTTAATCAAAAAAGACGAAGCTGTTATCTCTAAATTAACTGATGAAGAAAAAGAAACGTTAAAACCAGTTATTGAAGGTGTAATTGCATCTCAAACATATACTGTTCAATTAGAATCTATGGATTCCTCTTCTTCTCCTTTCTTAATCACTGTACCAGAGTTTATGCGTCGTATGAAAGAAATGCAAGCTTCTGGTGGTGGAGGTGGAATGATGGGAATGGGTAATTTACCTGAAATGTATAACTTAGTTGTAAATACAAATCACCCATTAGTTTCTGAAATCTTAAATGCAGATGAAGACAAGAAAAAAGGATTAATTACGCAAGCTTTCGATTTAGCTAAGTTATCTCAAAACCTTTTACATGGTGAAGATTTAACCAACTTTATTAAGCGTTCTTACGAATTAATTAAGTAAAATTTATAGTTACATATAACCTTAATATCAGTCGAGTATTTTATTTTGAAGCTTTTGCTAAAAATAAAATGTATCGAGAACATAACAGCCTCTTTGTTTACTCAAAGAGGTTTTTTTTGTAAATCTTCTTAAAAATTCTACTAAACTAGTTTAATTACTAATACAAGTTTCTATTTTTGTAGTTCAGTATTAAGATAAAACAACAGTGATGGATACAGAAAGCAATCCAATTAATAAAGCAACACTATCTGAAGAGCTTATAAATACCCATTTTAAGCCAAAAACTAACGAGCAATTAAATATAGAAAATCCTAACAGGCAAAACAGAAGACAGGCTACTGAAGAGCAACTCAACAATCCGTTACATGGTGTTAAACTTGCGCAAATTCTAGAACGTTTAGTTGATCATTATGGTTGGAAATATTTGGCTGAACGTGTAAATATTCGTTGTTTTAAACACGATCCTACCATGAAATCGAGTTTAGGGTTTTTAAGAAAAACTCGCTGGGCTCGTAAACATGTTGAAGATGTTTATTTAGATATGTTAGAAGAACAACAGCAATAATATAATTTAAAAAATAGAAATCATTAAAATAACAAAAGCAAACACCGCACAAGCAAAACTTTTTTCTAAAATTAGTGTTCCTTCTTTTTTAACTGCACATGGTCATTCTGCTCCGCCTAAAGACATGGATGCTTATGTAGCTAACAACTTTAAAGAAAGTGATTTTATAAAAGAACTAGAGACTGCAGAAAATGAATATTATTTGTTAGAGTATGAAAGCAAAACTGCAGGCTATTCTAAAATAATCTTCAATAAAACCTGTGAAGATGTTGTTGCTAAAAACATCACTTATATGAGTAGGCTTTATTTACTTGAGGAATTTTATGGTTTAGGACTCGGTAAAAAATTATTTGATTTTAATGTAGCCTTATGCAAGGAAAATAATCAAACAGGAATTTGGTTAAACGTATGGGTAGAAAACAAAAAAGCGATTCAGTTTTATGAAAAAGTAGGATTTAAAATAATAGGAAAAACTGATTTTCAAATATCTGCAACACACTCAAACCCGAATCATATTATGTATTTAGAGTTTTAAACTCCAGCCAATTTATTTATAACAACTCTCATAAACATATGTTATTTTGCTAACTTTTTTTATTAAGTATATTTGTTCACAATCAAAAAAAACAACTATTTATGAAAAAGGTTCTTTTAACAATCTTAATTGTTACTACTTTACTTGCTTCTTGTAAACAAAATAAAAAAGACTCAGTTACAATCCCTGTTAAAGAAAACAGCGCTTTTAATACCTTATTAAAAGAGTACAATGAAGGAAAACTAGAATTAAAACCAATCGATGCTACTTTTGCTGGTGACAATCGTTTTAATGATCAGTTTCCGAATACCTTATCTGAAAATCACCAAACAAAAACCACTGTTTTTTATCAAAAGTACAAATCTAAACTAGTAAGTTTTAAAGACAATTCTTTAACTAAAAGTCAGCAAATGAGTAAAGCTGTTTTAGATTGGGATTGCGACATGACCTTAGCTCAAAATAGTTTTAAAAATGATGCTTTAATGCCTATTAATCAAATGTGGACTATCAATTTAACGATGGGGCAATTAGGTAGTGGTAGCAGCGCACAACCTTTTGATACAGCCAAAGATTACGAGAACTGGCTAAGTAGGCTAAATGGTTTTCATGAGTGGTTGCAAACTGCTATAAAAAATATGCAACAAGGAATTAAAGAGGGTTATGTTTTACCTAAATCATTGATTAAAAAAGTGATTCCGCAGTTTAAATCATTAGCAGAAACTAAAATTGAAGCGCATTTATTTTATACACCAATTAAAAATTTTCCACCAAAATTTTCTGAAGCGGATAAAAAAATGTTAAAAAAAGCATATATAAATACTCTTGAAAACAAATTGATTCCTGTTTTTAAAAAAATGCATACTTTTTTAGCTACAGATTATTTAGAAGCAGGTAGAGCAAGTAGCGGAATTTCTGAAATACCAAACGGAATTGCTTACTATCAACATGCTATAAAAAACTATACAACTACAAAAATGACCCCTGATGAAATTCATAACTTAGGTTTAACTGAAGTTGCAAGGATTTTATCTGAAATGGAAAAAGCAAAAAAACAAGTTGGTTTTAAAGGGACTTTAAAGGAGTTTTTTAACGATGTTCGTGAAAACAAAGCCTTAATGCCTTATAACACACCAAAGCAAATTATTGCTAATTTTAATGCGATTCATAATAAAATGAAACCGCAATTAGAAAAACTATTTGGTAATAAGCCTAAAACAGCCTTTATCGTAAAACAAACCGAAAAATTTAGAGAAGCTTCTGCGAGTGCAGAATATAACCCAGGTTCTTTAGACGGAACACGTCCTGGTGTTTTTTATACACCGATTCCGGATGCTACAAAATACAATGTATTTTCTGATGAAGCATTATTTTTACATGAAGCGATTCCGGGGCATCATTATCAAATTTCGTTGACACAAGAAAATAAAGATTTACCAGATTTTAGAAAAACATTATGGTATAGCGCTTATGGAGAAGGTTGGGCTTTATATACTGAAAACTTAGGAAAAGAGTTAGGTTTATACACCGATCCTTATCAATATTTCGGAATGTTAGGAATGGAAATGCACAGAGCCATTCGTTTGGTTGTTGATACAGGAATGCACGCAAAAGGTTGGAGTCGTGAAAAAGCGATTCAATATTCATTAGATAACGAAGCTGAGGGCGAAGCAAGTATTATATCTGAAATTGAGCGTTATATGGCTAACCCGGGGCAAGCATTGTCCTACAAAATCGGACAGTTAAAAATACGCGAGTTACGTGCCAAAGCTAAAAAAAAGTTAGGAACTTCATTTGATATTAAAGAATTTCATAATCAGGTTTTAGAAACAGGCTGTATTCCTTTAGCTTTATTAGAAAGTAAAATTAACACTTGGATTGCTAAAAGTAAGTAGTTTTTAGCACATTAAAATAAATCATAAAAAATCCGCTTTGAAAAACTCAAAGCGGATTTTTTATGCTAATTACAATTCTTTGGTAAAATAATTTTTAAGCATATAAACTTGTCCAAAAAACATTATCGTAAAAAAGAAACAAGCATATAACATTGTATTAGAAACGGTAAGACCTTCAAATAAGTTTGGCATCTGTACTTCTGATAAAAAACCTAAATTAATTTCAGGCATTTTAATCGATTTTAATGAGCTTCCCCTTGATACATATAAAATACTTGCCGTTAAAACACCTACAAGAACAATCCATATTTTAGTTGAAATTAAAGGTTTAGATTTATAAACCTCTATGTTTTCTTTTTGCAATATTGTATCCATCAAATTAGTTGTAAAATTTACAGACGGACGCTCTATTTCTATTTCTTTTATGTACTTTTTAGTAAAAGCATCAAGATTTTTTATGTCTTTATTTTCTCCCATAATGATTAATTAATTCGGGTTCTACTTTCTTTTCTACTATATTTAATAAACTTTTTCTAGCTCTGTGTAATTTTACTTTTACGTTTGCTTCCGAAAAATCTGTTACTTCAATAATTTCTTTTAAACTTAATTCATCAAAATAAAACATCCATAAAATAGCTCTTTCATCTTCAGGTAAACTTAGCATACAGCTATTTATTACCTCTGCTCGTTCTTTTCGTTCAATTCCCTCTAAAATACCTTCTGTAGACTCTATTTTATTGATAGTAACCTCATCTATTATATCAATATTGTATTTACCTTTATTCTTCTTTAAATTATCTAAAGAAGTTCTATATCCTATTTTATAAAGCCAAGTAGAAAATTTTGAATCTCCTTTAAACTTATTTAAATTTTTATAGGCTTTAATAAACGTATCCTGAGAAATCTCTTCGGCCTCTTCTCTATTCTTTACCATTTTTAAAGCCAAAGTAAACACCATATTCTTATACCTATCTACTAAGGTAGAAAATGCATTGGCATCACCCTTTAATACTTTATCAATATATGTTTGGTCGTTTTTAGTAGTCATTTTATTCTTTGACAGTATATTCTTTTAAAAGGTTACATAAATTTTTAAAAAAAATTTTTTATTTTTTCTGTAACCTTTTTTTTAATAACACGGTCATACTTGCAAACACATTAAAAATAATCATTTAAAATTAAAAATATGGAAGTAGCAGTTGTATTTATGTTCTTATTCGCAATAATATTCGGAATCTTTTATTTATTCTATTCAACACGTAATAAAGAACGTTTGGCTTTAATAGAAAAAGGTGTAGATGCCAAAATTTTTATGCAAGGAGAACGAAAAAAATCAACATTAACAGGTCGAATCATCATTTTAAACTTAGCCTTATTATTAATGGGTATTGGCTTAGGTATTTTCTTAGGATTAATAATAGATACTTACACATCTATTAATGAAGACGCTGTTTATCCTGCAATGATTTTTCTTATGGCAGGTGTAGGTTTATTTGCTGGCTTTAACATTACTAAAAAATTAGATAACGAGTAAACCTATATAATATCTTATATTTTTTTAAGAGAATGAAACAATGTTTCATTCTCTTTTTTCTTTTTGTAATTTAGTAACCTAAACTTTTATATGAAATGAAAAAACTAACATTCTTCTTTTTTATAATTACCTCAAAATTAATAGCACAAACAGATGCTAAAATTTACGATATTATAAATACTATTTCTTCGGATAGCATAAAAGCAAATATCAAAACACTTACAGAGTTTGGTACAAGAAATACTTTTTCTGATACCATTTCTAACACGCGTGGTATTGGCGCAGCAAGACGTTGGGTAAAATCTGAATTCGATAAAATATCTACCGATTGTAACAATTGCATAAACACAATGTATCAGAAAGATTTCGTTACCAAAGAAGGCAATAGAAGAGTTCCTCATGATGCTTGGATTGTAAATGTTGTAGCGATACAAAAAGGAACCAAATATCCTAACAGATATGTTATTATGAGCGGTGATATTGATTCGCGCGCAAGTAATACAATGGATTTTACAACCGATGCTCCTGGTGCAAACGACAACGCATCTGGTATGGCTGGTACAATTGAAGCTGCTAGAGTTTTAAGTAAATATCAATTTGAAAGTAGTATTGTGTATGTTGGTCTTTCTGGTGAAGAACAAGGCCTTTTTGGTGGTGCAGGATTGGCTAAATATGCTAAAAAGCAAGGTTGGGATATTATTGGTGTTTTAAATAATGATATGATTGGTAATATTACCGGTGTGGATGGCGTAATTGACAATCGTAGTTTTAGAATTTTTTCTGAACCAGTACCTGCTAATGAAACCGAAAGGCAACGAAAAATGCGTCGTTTTTATGGTGGTGAGGTTGATGGTATTTCGCGTCAATTAGCTAGATATATTCATAAAACAACAAAAACCTATATGCCCGAAATGAATCCGATGATGATTTATAGATTAGATCGTTTTGGTCGTGGCGGGCATCACAGGCCTTTTAATGATTTAGGTTTTGCAGGAATTAGAATTATGGAAGCTCATGAAAACTACACACAACAACACCAAGATATAAGAACCGAAAAAGGCATAGAATATGGCGATACTTTTAAACATGTAAACTTTGGTTACGCAAAAAAACTAACCGCAGTAAACGCAATTACAATGGCTAATTTAGCGTTGGCTCCACCTAGCCCGAAGGAAGTTGCTATAGGCGGAATAGTGGAAGCTTCTGCAAAATTAAAATGGAATAAAGTTAAGGGTGCTAAAGGTTATAAAATTTATTGGAGAGACACCACATCTCCTACTTGGGATAATGCTAGATATTTAGAGACTACTGAATTTACTTTAGACGGAATTGTAATTGATAACTTCTTCTTCGGTGTAGCATCTGTAGGACAAAACGGGCATGAAAGCGTTGTTGTTTTTCCTAATAAAATTATGCGATAATATTTAAAAAACTATATCGTTATTAAATAAGTTATAGATAATAATTAAATTTAAGTACCTTAGAAAACTCTTAAAAAAACAACAAAATGCAATTAGAAGAACTTGTTATAAAATTTAAAGAAAAGGATGTAAAGGCTTTTGAAAAACTGCATCAAATGTATAATAAAAGTGTAGAAGGTGTTATTTTTAATATTGTAAGAGATAGAGAAATTGCTGAAGAAGTAACACAAGATGTTTTTATTAAAGCTTGGAATAATGTAGATTCTTATTCACAAAAAAAAGGACGTTTCTTTACATGGATTATCAATATTGCTCGTAATGCCGCGATTGATAAAACGCGATCTAAAAATTTTAAGAACAGTTCTAAAAACCTTGACGCTCAAATTTTCGTAGATATATTAGAGACTTACGATAGTTTAGACTCAAGAACTGATACCATTGGTATTAAAAAATTTGTTAACAAGTTAAAAGACACTTGTGTTAAGGTAATTGAATTACTTTATTTTAAGGGTTTTACGCAAAAAGAAGTTTCAGAGAGCTTAGACATGCCTTTAGGAACCGTTAAAACGAGAAACAGAAATTGTATTAATGAATTAAGAATAATGCTTAAATAATGGAAGCAAAAAAACACATAGAATCTGGTATATTAGAACTTTATATTGCTGGTGCTCTTTCTGAAAAAGAAAATGAGCAAGTATATAAACTAATAATGGAGCATCCAGAAATTTTAAAGGAAGTAAGAGAAATAGAGAAATCAATTTCTTCTCTTACAGCCCATGTCGCTCCGAAAGAAACTAAGAACTCTTTTAAAGACATTTTAATTAAAATGTTACAAGAAAAAGAGCGCACAACCAAAGTTATTCCGCTAAATACTTCGAAAAATAATTGGCTTACTTATGCTGGTTGGGCAGCAACTTTAATTATTGGTAGCACTTTACTTTTATCAATAAACAAAAACAATAATTTACAGGCTGAATTAGATACAATTAATCAAGCAAAAGATCAGTTTGAAATTCAATTAGAAAAATCTAATACGTATTTAGCGCAAAATGAAAGCTTATTAAAAGTAATAAGAGATAAAGATATTGTTACTGTGCCTTTACAAGGGCAAAAAGTACTTCCTGAAGCATATGCAAAGGTTTACTGGAACAAAAACACAAAAAACATTTACTTAGATGTACAAGGATTACCAGATCCTCCTAAAGGAAAAGTATATCAAGTATGGTCTTTAAAACTTGATCCTTTATCTCCTACTAGTTTAGGAACTATAGATAATTTTACAGCTAGTAAAAACAAAGTGTTTACAATAAGCAATCCTAATGAATCTCAAGCATTTGGTATTACATTAGAACCTGCAGGTGGTAGTATATCTCCTAATTTAGAGCAATTATATACGCTAGGAGCTGTTTAATTAATCTTTACATACATCATAAATATAGCCGCTTAAAAGCGGCTATATTTATTTACAACAAACTTATGTACATTAAAGTAATACCCTGCTTATATAGCTTAATTATAGAGACAGTAATGTATATAACTCCATATTTGCCTTCACTTAATTGTATTTAATTACACAACGACTATCTTTCCTTTTAGTATTCTGTTGATTTCTTCTAGTATTACATCGTTTTATTATAGTCTAAAAACCTTTATTTACTAATATAGGCTATGAACTTAAGATGTTTTTGGGCTACTTAAAATATTAATAATTGTTAAAACAATACACTAGTTATATACTTCATAAAATGAACATAGCCGCTTAAAGCGGCTATGTTTTGTTATCACTAATCCTTCTAAAAAAAAATGATAACAGCTAATAATTGTCCCCCCGAACAACTATATGTTTTAAAATGAATATCTTATTGATGCCTTTACTGAAAAAGGTGTCCCAGGTGTAAAATGAATTTCTTCTACTGAATTAGGTTCGTTCTGTAATCTAGATTCTGTTGCAAACTGCGTCTCGTTCCAGGCTACATTAAATAAATTTTCGACAGACAAACCAAGCGTTATATCATTCATCTTATAACTAATATTTGCATCGGTAACAAAATAACCTTCTGCTACAATCGAATTATCTTCATTTGCAGGTCTATCTCCTAAATATCTATAATCGATACCTCCAGAAAAATTATTAAAATTATTTACTGATAATCCTCCTGTAACTGTTACAATTGGGGCTAATGGTATATGATCTTCACCTGATGATGTTCCTAAGCTTTTTGCATTAGTCAATGTAGCATCACTATTTAAATACAACCATTCGTTTATTTGGTATCTAAACCCTAAGTCTAATCCAAAACGTTCTGTTTTTCCTGAAGGTTCTATAATACCCGCATCACCAACATACACCAATTCATCTTCAGATAATAAAAACCATAAGGCGGTGTTTATTGCTACTTTTGATGTAGGTTTCCATACATTTCCTATATCTAAACCGTATGCTCTTGGTAATGTTTTTCTATTTGGTTGTCTAGCTACTACCCTAGTATCATTTGTATGAAACCCAATTCCTGATTTTAAAAACCACTGAGTTTTAGCATTGGGAGTATACGTTATACTTACTTTAGGATTTACAATTACTTTTGATTTTGAAAATGTTTTATATTCATCTAACAAATAATCATTGTATGAAAAATTTAAATAATCTAAACGCAAAGCAGGTGCTATTGTAAACTTACCTAATTCAAATTCACTATTTAAAAAAGAATAATAATTTGTTTGATGCACTGCTCCTAACTGAATTTCATCTAAAACTTGTTTTCTTTGTAAGGTGTGTGACAGCTCTAAATTATTAATTATATCTGCTCTTAAACCTGTTCCGAAAGTTACAGTTACAGGTGTGTTAGAAAGCTTTGTTTTCTTTTTAAACTGTGTATTAAATCCATAAATATCTCTATTTTCTGTTTGTTTAATTTGATCACCGTTTATAGGATCATCTAAGAAAAAAGTAAAGTTAGAAAATAGGTTAAAATTATAGTTTGAATAGAAAACGTTAGAAATAACATTTACATCGTTTTTTAAAACTTTAGAATGTTCTAAATTAATATTTGTTCTAGAAGTTGTTCCTCC
This sequence comes from Tenacibaculum bernardetii, assembly GCF_029125915.1. Lineage (NCBI taxonomy): Bacteria > Pseudomonadati > Bacteroidota > Flavobacteriia > Flavobacteriales > Flavobacteriaceae > Tenacibaculum > Tenacibaculum bernardetii. The sequence continues at coordinate 53,976 of NZ_JAQJCU010000010.1, read as the reverse complement.
TTCAGTATCATCGATACTTCCAAATCGAGTAATATTTCCATTAGCAACTTCTCTTACCGGAATTTGACCCGATGCATCCCATTTACTTGTAAAGTGCGATGCTGATAATGACAAACTGCTATTATCTTTTAAAAACGTTTTGTATTTAGAAAAAAGATTGATTCTGCTAAAATTCTGAGGAGATTCTACAAAACCATCAGTTGACAAATACTCTATCGCTACATAAGCGTTATCTGTACTGTTCTTATCTAAAAGGTTAAACATTCCTAATGTTCTAAAGGTATTAAACTGCCCTATTCCTACTTCTATTTGACTTTCATCTAAATACGACTTTGTTTTAAAATCTACATAACCGGCAGTATTAAAATCACCTTTACTAGCATAATATGGTCCTTTACCAAAGTTTATTTTTTCTATTGTTTCCGGAATTAAAAAATGTAAATCGCTATATCCTTGTCCGTGCGCATGAGAAACCATATTTACTGGTATTCCGTCTACAGATAATGCTAAATCGGTACCATGATCAATATCAAAACCTCTTAAAAATATTTGCTCTGCCTTTCCTCCTCCAGCATGCTGGCCTATAAAAAGGCCTGGTACTTTTTGTAAAATTTGTTGTGAAGAACTTACTGGTTTCTTATCTAAATCTATTCTAACAAAATTTTGCAAAGGGTCTTGCTTACTCGACAATGTCATTTCATCTAACATAAAACTCTTCATCGATAAGGTTATGACATTTGCTTTGTTAAAGTCTTTTTTGGTTAATTGTATTATTTTTTTTTCGTATCCTAAAAGACGAAACTCTACAAAATCTCCATCTTTCGCTTTATCAATCACAAATTTTCCATTTAATTCGGTATGCGTATGGCTATTACTAGTAACATTATAGACGTATACGTTCTCTAAAGGTTTGTTATTTTTATTCATTACTTTGCCAATAAACTCTTGTGAGAACATGTTAAAGCAACTTAAAAAAGTTACAAATAATAGTAGTTTAGTTTTCAAAATGATAGATTTTTAATTAGATATTTAAAATTTTCTTCTCCATCAAAGGTCCTAATTCAAAAGAACTTTCCAAAAGTTCTTTTCTTATTTTTTTTGCTTTTTCTTCTATACCATTTGCTTTATATATTTCTGCAATATGGTACTGAACTGATGGTTCGAAAGTTTTTCCTAATACACTATCATTTACAATTTGTAATGCCTTTTTATACTCTTTGTTTTTATAGTAATACCAAGCTAATAAATCATACGATTGCGGAGTTGGCCTACTATTTATTTCTTTTTTTATATAAGGGAATGCTTTTTCAGAATCATTAAATTCTTCAAGATATAATTTCGCTAAATGTTGATTATACATTACACCATATTGGACATTTTTTATACTTGATAAATAAAGATCTATATTATTCTTTTTAGATATAGAGTCATTTTGAAACTCTGCTATTTCAGACTTTAATAAAAAGTAATCTGGCGAAAAATGTTTATCACTTATAATATCTAAAATTCGCAATGCTTCTTTGGGGTTTCTATCATGCGAAAACACAATCCAAGCAATACCTTTTTTCGCATACGCGTTGTTATTATCTAACGCTAAACTCTTTAAATATAAATTGTAAGATTCTTTTATTTGACCATTATGACCATAAAAATCAGCTAAATTCGTATAACTCCATATTTTAAGAGCTTTATCATTAGCTTCTTCGGCTTTTTTCATTCCTTTTTCCATAAAACGAATTGCAGAAGTTAAATCTCCCTGATGATCATGCCATTTAGAAACTCTTATTAAATAATCAAAATCTGAATAATCTTCAATTTCAGACAAATATTTAGATGCTTTTTCTGTATCACCGAGTTCTAAGTAAACATCGAAAAGCATTTTATTAGTGCTATTTAAATTATCACCATTTATTGCTGCTTTTTTTAATAATTCTAACGACTCTTTAAATCTATGTTGTGATATGTAATTTCTTGCTAATGCTCGTAAACTCGATGAGTTACTAAAATTAGTTTTTATGTTTATTTGAAGCAATTTATTTTCTGCTTCTATTAGGTAAGAGATATTACCTTTTGATGAAAAAAGCATTGTGTTCGCACTTGCAATCTTTGTTAAATAAGGGTATTGGGAAGGTTGATTGTTTAATTTATTTTGCCAAAAATCAAGTTCTTTTTGGGCTAAAAAATCAGATACGTTTATTGTATTATTTAAAAAAACATTATAATCTAACTCTTTTGCTATGTTTACTTCTTTAGAAGTTGAGCAACTTACTAATATGCTTAAAATAGCGAACGAAAGAATTGTTTTTAATGTTTTCATAATCAAGAAGGATTAAATATCAATTTTTAAAAAACTGGCTGCCAATTAATCAGCAACCAATTTTCATTAAGGGGAATTCATTAATTTTAATATTATTACCAAGGGCTAGCTAAGTAAGGGAAAGACGTTAAAAACTCTTTATCATTAGCACTTACATTATCGTCTGATAAAGTTGGATTCTCAGACATTGTTAAACCAGTTTCACCTCCGAAGATTAAAATTAGCTCTACCGTAATTACATCATCAGCTAAAGCTCTACCTGTTAATACATTTGGCCCGTCATAAAATGTTGTTTTACCATCTAAAGACACTGTTAAAACATCTGTTGCTAATACATCTGCAAATGCTGCTGCATCAAAACCTAATGCGTTTTCATCTCCTTCATTAAAATAAGCAGGACTTAAAGCTTTTAAATTTGTTTCAAACATTGTTGCAAATGCAGCTCCCTGATTAGAAGGTATTGTTACATTAAACATGTCTTTTTTATCACTATCTACAAATACAGTGTTAATAGCTGGTCTTCCCATTTGGTCTTTCTGTGCATAAGTTCCTGAAAAGCTAATTGGAGCATCATAATCCATATTATCTTCATCATCACTACAACTTGTTAGCGTTAAAAACGATAACATTAATATTGTTACTATTCTTATAGACTTAAGCTTCATTCTCTTAGGATTTGTTAAAATAAAGATTGATAGAATTGAAATTACTATGGTTTTTATATTTTTAAGTTTCATAATTGTAGAATTTAAAATTTAATTAATGATTATTGCTTAGCTTTAGTTTCTACCCAAGTATTAATATTACCTGATCCTCCAATTATCGATTTAGGCACTTCTACAACAACAGACAACACATTTGTTCCTTTAAAAGTATCAGAACCTGGGTTATCAAATCCATCTGCTGTACCTCCAATAATTTCACCATATTTAGCAAAATCCATAAAAAAAGGATCATCTCTAGGTCCTGCGAAAAACTTCATTGCTCCTTTAGCACCTATCATTGGGCTAGAACCGTACGGTGTTATTGACACACCATATTCAGAACCATCTTGTGGTAATGAACTATTTAAACCTGTTGCCGATGGTTCATAAGGACCAAAGAAATACATTTTTCCTTTTCTTGGAATTGCTTGAATTACTAAATCTTCTATATAATCTAAATCAGTATCAATATTAAATTCAATTAAAACATTCTCATCAAACTTAGCCGCACTTGTTGCTGTTGGACTTAATAAACCTTGAATATTTGCCACAAAGACTAAATTATCTGTGTCTTCTGCTTGGAATGCATAAAAATCTGTAATATCACTTGAACCTCCTTTTACATCTGGAGCTTCAATATGATCTGCTGCAAAAAGTATCAATCCTATTAAAGCAAAAGCTCCTGCTCCGATAATTAATTTTATTTTCTTCATGATTATAAATTTATTAGTTAATTATTCATTCGCTCTTACTTACGAGAAAATCTCTCTTACGGTTTTATTTATTATTGTTTTTTTTTAAATAAAGCTCTATAAATACAACACATAAGCACACATTATTTTTTTATATGAATAACAAATAGCTATTATATATTTTGTATTTTACGGTATAAACTTTGGTTGATTTTAAAAAAATGACAAAAAAAATACTTAAATATTTAGGAGTTCTTCTAGTTCTATTTCTTATGCTGTATGCTATTGGTCCTAAAGCCGAAAAACCAACCTTAACAACTCAATTACCTATTAACAAAATGAGTTTGTTAGAAATACAAAATGCTGTTTACGTTGAGAATGATAACGCAAGTATTAGATTAGGTAATCATTCTCGGTTAATTTGGGCAGATAGCATTCCGAAGAAAACAGAATATTCATTAGTATATCTCCACGGATTTTCTGCAAGCCCTGCAGAAACTGAAATTATTTACACCAATTTTGCAAAACGATATGGAGCTAATTTATATGCTCCTCGTTTATTTAAGCACGGTTTAAAAGACAAAGAGCCTCTATTAAATTTTACTGCTGAAGGATATTTAGAATCAGCAAAAAAAGCAATTGCTATTGGTAAACAATTAGGTGAAAAAGTAATATTAATATGTGTGAGTACTGGTGCTACTGCTGGTTTGTTTTTAGCTTCTGAAAACCCAGAAATTGCAGCACTAATATTATCCTCTCCTAATATTGATGTTTATGACACCAACTCTAATTTAGTTACAAAGCCTTGGGGAAAACAAATTTTAAAATTAGTAATGGGTGGTAATTATCAAACTTGGCAACCACCAAATGGCGCTGAAAAATATTGGTATGCAAAATATAGAATTGAAGCTATTGTTCAGCTGAAACTATTAATAGGAGCTACAATGAAACAGAACGTTTTTGAAAAAATAAAACAACCTTTGTTCATGGCGTATTACTATAAAAATGAAGAAGAGCAGGATAAAACCGTTTCTGTAAAACGTATGAAAGAAATGTATAATCAAATCTCTACTACTGACAAAAACAAATATCAAGTGGCAATTCCGGAAGCAAAAAATCATTCTATTGCTTCTAAATTTTTCACTGAAGAATATAAAACCGTAGAAAAAGAAATATATTATTTTGCTGATACAGTTTTAAAATTAAAAACAAAATAAAATGAGTAAGATTCTTATCACTGGTGGAACAGGATTAGTTGGAAAACAACTTCAAAAAAAACTAGAAGAAAAAAACCATAGTGTTGTTGTACTTACCCGAAGTCCGACTTTAAAAAATGAATTTAAATGGGACATCTCTAAAGAATATATTGATGATAATGCTTTTAAAGACGTTACACATATTATTCATTTAGCAGGAGCTGGTATTGCTGATAAAAGATGGACCGCTAAACGCAAAAAAGAACTTATTAATAGCCGTGTACAATCTGCTAACTTGCTTTTTAAAAAAATAAAAGATTTAAAAATTGATTTAAAAGGTTTTATTTCTGCTTCAGGAATTGGTTATTATGGCGCTGTTACTTCTAACAAAATATTTACGGAAGACGATGCTCCTGAGAATGATTTTATTTCTAAAGTTTGTGTCGAATGGGAAAATGCCGCTCATCAATTTAAACAACTAAACACTTCGGTTACTATTTTAAGAACTGGTATTGTACTTACTAAGTTAGGTGGTGCTTTACCCAAAATAAATACGCCTTTGTTTTTAGCTGCTTTAGGTACTGGCAAGCAATACATGCCTTGGATTCATATTGATGATTTATGTAACATGTATGTAAAATCGGTTGAAGATGTTCGTTTTATAGGAATATATAATGCTGCGGCTCCTGAACATGAAACGAATAAAAGTTTTACTAAAAAATTATCAAAAACTATTGCTAAACCTATATTTCCACTTAATGCTCCATCATTTGTTTTAAAAATGGTATTAGGGGAAATGTCTTCTATATTATTAAAAGGCAGCAGAGTATCTTCTGTAAAAACATCTACTATTTATTCTTTTATTTTTACTGATTTAAAATCAGCTTTAAAAAACATTTATCATAATGAATGATAAACTAAAAAATCCGGTTTGGTATTCTTTACATGAAACTCATAAAAACATAGCCATTAAATATGATGGCGTACAATTTTACGATCCTGAAATTTGCCCTTTTGGGGCTTTTACCGATCACTTAAAAATAACTGCTGCTATAAATGAATATGCTAAACTTACAGAGAGTTTTTTCTTAGTTACAGAAAATGAAATTCCAATTCACGATACCAACTTCGTTACTTTAGATAGAAAAATAGAAGGCTGTCAAATGGTGTTGCAAGATTTAATTGAGATGGCAATTACGGAGAAAATTATACCACTTACATCTAAACACATCAATGAAGTTTATGATTTAGTTTGGTTAGTTATGCCAGGCTACTTTAAAAAAAGAACTTTTGAAATGGGTAAGTACTTTGGTGTCTTTAAAGACAACAAACTCGTTTCAATAGCCGGACAAAGAATGCAAACCAACGATTTTATTGAAGTAAGCGCTGTGGTTACACATCCTGATTATACTGGTAGAGGTTTTGCTAAACAACTAACTACTCATGTTACTAAAGAAATATTAAAAGCAAACAAACATCCTATTTTACATACCACGAAAGGAAACACCGCTATAAGCCTATATGAAAAGTTAGGTTATAAATTAACTCGCGAAATGAATTGGTGGCTTTTTCATAAAAAATAAAAAGCCCAGACAGTACTGTCTGAGCTTTTATTAGAAGAAAATAGTATTTACTTTTTAGTAATACTCATATTCATACTTGTTGTTAAATCTTGTCCTTGAACTTTCATTAACATTTCTATTTTAGATGTTAAAGCCACACCTGTTTTTTTATCAATATTCATGGTTCCTGTAATATTACCTGTTCCAACTCCTTCTACATTACCAGAAATATCTAACAGTACATTTTTAGCAGTAATTGAATTTACTTTATAAACGAAATTCAATTTCATTCCGTTTGCATCTTTATTCATAGACCAAGTATCACCAACTGAAACTTCTTTTTCAGGGTAAACTACATTACTAGATTGTTGTGTTAAATTATTTGCTCCAGGAACATTAGGTTCAATTTTTGTTTCGATAACCTTACCTAAGTTATCTCCTTTCGTTGTTATTAACACCTTCATCATTGGTGCCATTTGAGCCTTCATAACTTCATCTGTAGGACTTAATTCTTCCTCTTTTTTACTAGAGTCATATGACATAAATTGACCTCCTTGTGCAACATTCATTACCATATTAGTAATTTTCATATCACTTTCGTAAGTGTTATCAGAAACTGCTTTAATTTCTTGATGCATTGTCATTTCTGTATTCATAGTCATTAAACCTGCACCCATTTTTTGAGCTATTTCCATTTTCATTTCATAAACATCGCCTTTTTCATAGTTTAAACGAAGTAATACTTTCTCTTGACCTACACTCACCATTGTTATACCTAATAACAATACAACTAATAAATTTTTCATCTTTTAAATTTTATTTTTTAATTATTCTATTAGCGAATATACACAAAAACAAAAAAGGCTTAGAAAAATTTCCTAAGCCTTTGTTTACTATACTATATTGTTATTTAAAAATCTTGATTTACATCCCAAGATTCTAATATTTCTTTTAATGTTTTAATAAACATTCCACCTAAAGCTCCATTTACAACTCTATGATCGTAAGAATGAGCAACAATCATTCTTTGACGAATTCCTATAAAATCACCGTCTGGAGTTTCAATAACAGCTGGTTTCTTAACAATTGCTCCTAAGGCTAAAATAGCTACTTGCGGTTGATTTATAATTGGTGTTCCTGTAATACTTCCAAAACTACCTACATTTGTAACAGTGTAAGTACCTCCTTGAATATCGTCTGGTTTTAATTTATTTCCACGAGCACGACCTGCTAAATCATTTACTTGTTTAGTCATTCCTACTAAACTTAACTGATCTGCATTTTTAATTACCGGTACAATTAAATTACCATCAGGTAAAGCTGCTGCCATACCTAAATTAACATTTCCTCTTTTAATAATCTTATCGCCATCAACAGCAATATTAATCATCGGATGTTTTTTAATTGTTTGAGCAACGGCTTGCATAAAGATTGGCGTAAAGGTTAACTTCTCTCCTTCTCTTTGTTGATATGCGTTCTTTACTTTATTTCTCCAAGTAACAATATTGGTAACATCTATTTCTATAAACGACTGCACATGTGCAGATGTTTGAACAGAATCTACCATATGTTTGGCAACTAATTTACCCATACGTGTCATTTCGATAACTTCGTCTTGACCGCTTAAAGTAACTGGTGCTGCTTGCGCTTTTGCTTTAGGCTTTTCAGCTTTAGCAGGAGAAACAACATCTTTAGGTTGATTACCTCTATTTTCTAAATAAGATAAAATATTTGTTTTAGTAACTCTTCCTTCTTTTCCTGTTCCTTTTATAGTTTCTAATTCAGAGAAAGAAATCCCTTCTGTTTTTGCTATATTTTTTACTAAAGGAGAATAAAAACGATCACTAGATGAAGTATCAATAGCTCCAGAAACTTCTTCCTTAGCATCTTCAACTGTTGTCTCTACTGCTACCACAGCTTCTTTTACTTCTACTTTTTTAGGTGTATCGTTTGAAGGGGTATCACCACCTTCTGTTTCAATAATGGCAATAGTTTGCCCTACTTGAATAACATCATCCTTACCAAATAATATTTCTACTAAGGTTCCTTCAACTTCACTAGGTACCTCACTATCTACTTTGTCTGTAGCTACTTCAACAACAGTTTCATCAATCTCAATAGTCTCTCCAATTTCTTTAACCCAAGAAGTTATCGTTGCTTCTGCAACACTTTCACCCATTTTAGGTAACTTCAATTCGTATCTAGCCATAGTATAAGTTTTTTAACGCTTGCGAAGTTACTAAAAAGCTAGCATTTTATTGAGTTTTTAGCATTAAAATATTTACAAAAAAAAACAATTACTTTAAACTATTCACAATAAAAAGTCGATTTAACAAAGTATTCCGTTTTTAAAAACAATAAGTCTCTTATATAATTATCGATTTGTCAATTAAAAATGACTTATTTAAAATTAATAATACCTTTTACAATTAATTAATAAAAGAATAGAAATAGTATTAAAAAGTTGTTTTAAGTACTAATTTATTACTTTTACTTGCATCAATAATTTAATTATAAACAACAATATCTCTTTTTGTCTGCATCAATTAAACAACTTAGCTTTTTACATACTTGGCGTCCTTACCAAGATAAAATACTATCTAATTTTTCTAAGCACATAGAAGATAATCATTTTCATATTGTTGCTCCGCCTGGTTCTGGAAAAACTATTTTAGGTATTGAAATTTTAAAAAGAATAGGTAAAAAAACTATCGTACTAGCGCCAACTTTAACAATTAGAAATCAATGGGAGAATAGATTACAAGAGTTTTTTACGGAAGATTGTGATTTTAAAGAATTCTCTTTTGATATAAAAAAACCTGCTGATATTACCTTCTCAACTTACCAAGGTTTATATTCTTTTTACAAAACATTTGATAATAAAGAAAATTACTTTTTATTCTTCACCAAAAACAATATTGAGGTATTATTACTAGACGAAGCACATCATTTAAAAAGTGAATGGTGGAAATGTTTGTATGAATTAAAACAGCAACATTTACAAACAGTAATTGCGCTTACCGCAACGCCACCATACGATAGTGAGGTTTCTGAAATTCAAAAATATTTTAATTTATGTGGTGAAATTGACGATGAAATTCTGGTACCAGATTTAGTAAGAGAAAATAATTTATGTCCACACCAAGATATCATTTACTTTTCTAAACCCGAAAGTAAAGAGATTAATACTATTGTTGATTTTAGATTGAAAACAGCTCATTTTATTACTAATCTACTAAAAGACAATGAGTTTATCAACTTTATAAAACAGCATCGATTTTACACCAAAACCGAAGAAAACATAAACGAACTTTATAAATTTTCTTCCTTTTTTTCTGCAATACTTATTTTTTTAAATGAAGCTGGCATTGTTATTTCAAGAGAAAAATTATCAATATTAGGTTTTGAAAAAGATGAGTTTGTTGAGTTCCCTAAAATAACACATAAATGGATTGAAATTCTATTTCAGCATATTCTTGTTATCGATAGAAACGAATTAATTGTGCATGAAACTTACATTAATTCTTTAGAGAAAAAACTAAGAAAACTATCTCTATACAGTAATAAAAAAGTTAATTTAATTGGAAATACTTTTTTATATAAATCACTTAGCAATAGCCCTAGTAAATTAAAGAGTATCGTTGCTATTGTAAAACAAGAACAAATCAATTTAAAAGAGCAACTACGCTGTGTTGTATTATCTGATTATATCAGAAAAGAATATCTTGATATTACTGCTACCGAAGTAAAAAATATTGAAAAATTAGGTGTCGCACCAATTTTTCATCATATAAGAACAACGACAAGAAATAAACAAAACTTAGCTGTATTGTCTGGTAGTTTGATAATTATTCATTGTAGTTGTATTGCTAAATTAGATTTAATCGATTCGATAACAAACTACATACAAACTCCTTTAAACTCTGATACGGAGTTTGTAATTATACAATCAAAATCATCTTCTAAAAACACGTTAGTAGCAACTATTACAAAATTATTTCAATTAGGTCATATTAAAATTTTAGTGGGAACTAAATCTTTATTAGGTGAGGGATGGGATGCACCCGCTATTAATAGTTTAATTTTAGCTTCTGTAGTAGGTTCTTTTGTTACTTCTAATCAAATGCGTGGTAGAGCTATCAGAATCGATAATAACGAACCTAATAAAACCGGAATTATATGGCATTTGGCATGTATTGATACTTCTGATATTTATGGCGGAAAAGATTTAGAGATACTTAAAAAACGTTTTGATGCTTTTATAGGTATTTCAAACAATGATGAAAACATTATTTCTAACGGAATTGACCGTTTAGGTTTACCCAATGTTATTCTTGATGAAAACATAAACATACTAAATGATAACGCTAAAACTATTTCTAAAAACAGGACTTTAATATCAGAAAAATGGAAAAATATTGTCCGTTTTAAAAAAGAAGTTGCTCACGAAATAAAGCTGTATCATAAAAAAGATCAATCTTTTTTAAATCAAAAAAAAACCTATTTAAACGATTTTGTTAAGTATTCAATTCTTGAACTTTTAATTAGTCTCGCATTATTTTTTCCTCAATTTATCTTCAAAAACTTTAATTTAATAGCGTATAAAGGTTTTTACTATTTTTTATATTCTTTACTAACTACCCTAGGTTTATCGTTTGGTTATAAACTGTATAAAACCTTTAAAATGTATTTTCACTATGGCCTTGTTCATAAAAAAATACGTAAAATGGCTTATGCTATTTTAAACTCTTTATATGAATTAGAAGAAATAACCACTCCAAAAAAAGAAATTAACATCGTTGTAGATTTACTCTCTATGGGCGATGTTACTTGTACTATTAATGGTGCTAATAGATACGAAAGTAATTTATTTATTAAGACCTTAGAAGAGCTGTTACAACCTATTGACAATCCCAAATATTTAATAATTAAAACCAATTGGTTTCGTAAAAAATTAAACACTCAAAATTTTTATCCTGTTCCTGATATTTTAAGCAAAAGAAAAGAACAAGCGTTACTATTTCAAAAACATTGGAATCATCAACTTGGTAAGTCTAAACTTACTTACACTAGAAGTATTCGTGGACGAAAACATCTTTTACGAGCAAGGCTATTTCATGTTCATAACATTCACAATGAGGTGACAAAAAAGAATATAATTTGGAAATAACCCCTAAGTTTTAAGTTATTTAAACCCAATTTTTAGGTTTTGCTAAAACTTCTAATAATTTAGCTTCTTCACTTCCTTTTTCTGGCTCTTGATTATAAACCCATTGCACTACAGGTGGTAAACTCATTAAAATACTCTCGATACGACCGTTTGTTTTTAATCCAAACAAAGTACCTCTATCATGCACTAAATTAAATTCAACATAGCGCCCCCTTCTAACTTCTTGCCAATCTTTTTGTTCTTTATTATAGGTTATATCCTTTCTTTTTTCTACAATAGGCACATAAGAGTTTAAGAAACTATTACCTACCTCTGTTACAAAGTTGTAACGATCTTGCATTGAAAAATCTTCTGTTTGCTTTAAATAATCAAAAAACAAACCACCAATTCCACGAGCTTCATTTCTATGAGCATTCCAAAAATAATTATCACACGTTTCTTTAAACTTCGGATGAAATGCTGCGCTATGTTTATCGCAAGCCTCTTTACAAACCGAATGAAAATGTATCGCATCTTCATCAAACAAATAATAAGGTGTTAAATCTTGTCCTCCACCAAACCATTGGGTAACTATATTTCCATCGCCATCATACATTTCAAAATAACGCCAATTTGCGTGTACCGTTGGTACAAACGGATTTTTAGGGTGCAATACTAAACTTAAACCACAGGCAAAAAAATCACCGCTCTCAACACCAAATTGTTTGCGTAAAGCTTCTGGTAACTCTCCAAAAACTTTAGAAATATTTACGCCTCCTTTTTCAAAAATGTTTCCATTTTCTATTACACGAGTTCTTCCTCCACCGCCTTCTGTACGTTTCCAGTTATCTTCTTTAAACTTTGCTCCTCCATCTACTGCTTCTAATTTAGCCGTAATTGTATCTTGTAATTGTTGAATATATGCGTAAAACTGATCTTTCATTTGTTTAATTCTTGAGAAGCAAAAATACTTATTCTATTGCTTTTTCTAGTTGAATATTCTTAATAGTTTCAGTTGTTGCTGCTGTTACCGATAATGGCAATACCAGTATAACTCCAATAACAGGCACCAATAAAAACAGCATAAATATAATTCCGTTTCCTATTGCTGTACCTTTATTTTTCTTTACAAAACTTACACTTTCTTTGTACTTAAAATGACGTTCTAAAGTATAATCCATATTACCAAAACCGGCATAATATGCTTGCATAATAAACAACAAAATTGCTGAAAAGAAACCTATAACAGGTATAAAACTAACTAGTAAAATGGGAATCGTAAAAAACAGTTCTCTTAAAAGGTTTCTTAGGTTTATTCGAATACCTCTTATTAATTGTTCTTGAAAAGAAGTTTTTCTATGTTGATGCGATTCTCCTGTTAAATAATGTTCTATTTTTTCTGAAACCGGACTCATAAATGGTGCCGATAATGCCATTACAATATGTTTATATAAGAGTAAACCAATTACAACGATTAACAGTCCGCTAAAAAAAGTACTAAGCATTTCAAAGGCTTGCTTTCCAAACTCCCATTTCCAAATTCCGGCAACATAATAACCTATGTTATCTGATAAAGCATAGGCTGATAAACCAATTAAAACAGCCGTTAAAACACTAATTAATATTGGAATTGTAAAATATTTCCACAATTTTAGTTTTGATATTATTTGAAACGCACCAAAGTATGCTTGTATTCCTTTTAAAATACCCTTTATCATTTTTATTTTTTTTTACTAAAGTAAAAAACCTCTTTCTGTTAGGAAAGAGGTTTTTTATAATTTATTGTAAATATTATTCGATTACCGGACTAATAAAGGCATCTAATTCTTTTTCGTTTATTGCATTTACTTCATCCCAACCCATTTCTTTTGTTGGTGATACTGCACCTCTCTTAAAGTTTAAAATTTTCTTACTACTCGTAATTAAATATGCAGATGGATAATCTAATTTATGGATAAAACCAGCTGTTCTTATCGAAGATCTATTCCCATTTTTTTCTTTAGATGGCACTAAGAATATTCTTTTATCTAACTTCTTAGCCATTCTTTCTACACCAGCTTCTAAATCCCAAAATAACATTATAAATTTTACTTTACCGTCATACTTTTCTACCATTTTATTTAATGCAGGAATTTCTCCCCAACACGGAGCGCACCAAGTGGCTGCGGCTAATAAAACAATAGGCGTATCTATTTTATCTGTACTAATAGTTTCTCCTGTTATTGATGTAAAATCATAATTAGAAATATATTTATCTTTTATGCAGTTATACACAATATCGTCTAACATAGCTGCATCATTGCTGGCTATTGAGATACAATCGTCTACAATATCTTTATAATATATTTTCTTTTGCGAAAAACTTTTCGTAACTAATAAAAGGGTTAATAACAGTAATAATTTTCTCATTTTCAATATTTTAAGGGGATTAAGTCTTAAACCTTATACTCTTTTACCGCATCTACAAATGCTTTCGCATTGTCAAGCGGAATGTTAGGTAAAATTCCGTGCCCTAAGTTAACAATATATTTATCTTTACCAAACTCATTTATCATTTGGTGTACCATTTTTTTTATTTCAGCCGGTGGAGACAATAATCTAGAAGGGTCAAAATTACCTTGTAAGGTTATATTTCCTCCTGATAAATAACGTGCATTTCTTGCTGAACACGTCCAATCTACACCTAAAGCAGAAGCTCCTGATTTTGCCATTTTATCTAAAGCAAACCAACAACCTTTTCCGAAAGCGATTACTGGTGCTTCATCTTTTAATGCATCAATAATTTGTTGAATGTATTGCCATGAAAATTCTTGATAATCTGTTGGAGACAACATTCCTCCCCAAGAATCAAAAACCTGAACAGCATTTACACCTGCTTCTACTTTTGCTTTTAAATAAGCAATTGTGGTATCTGTTATCTTCTGAAGCAATTGGTGTGCCAAAACTGGTTTTGTAAAACAAAATTCTTTTGCTTTGTCGAAATTTTTAGATCCCTGACCCTGTACCACATAACATAAAATTGTCCATGGAGACCCTGCAAAACCTATTAAAGGAACCTCATCATTCAACTTTTCTTTAGTTGCTTTTATAGCTTCCATTACATAACCTAATTCTTGATGAACATCAGGAACAACTACAGTATCTAATCCTTTTTGATCTCTAATCGGATTTGGTAAATAAGGTCCAAAATCAGGTTTCATTTGTACCTCTATATTCATTGCCTGTGGAATCACCAAAATATCTGAAAACAAAATAGCTGCGTCCATTCCGTATCTACGAATTGGCTGAACAGTGATTTCAGATGCTAATTCTGGAGTTCTACAACGGGTAAAGAAATCGTATTTCTTTTTTATTACTTGAAATTCTGGCAAATATCTTCCTGCTTGACGCATCATCCATACTGGCGGACGATCTACAGTTTCACCTTTTAATGCTCTTAAAAATAAGTCGTTTTTAATCATACTATTTCGTTACAAAGACTATTTCTTTGCTTGTTTTATTAATTTTAACAATATGTATTGGTTGTGTAAGCGACATTGTTACCATATCTGTTGGCTTTGGTCCTTCAGACGAAATTGTAACTTGAAACTTACCTTCCTTTTTTATTATTTCTGATACCTCTATCGAAAATCCTCCTGTATTTCTCTTGCTATCGATAGCAACTAAAACTGTTTTTTTTGAAAAATCAATAGCATCTTTAAATTGATTATCAACAGTTGTTTTAGCTAAAAAATCTTGCCATTCTGCTGCAGAGTTAATTACAATATTTTGTTTTGCAAATCCTTCAGATCCATCACCTTTTAAACTGCCTTGATATATAGAAATCATTGCAGCCGTTTCTTGGTTATTATTACTAGGACATGAACTCATTAAAAAACTAAAAAAAATGGTAAGAATAATTTTCATAAATTGCTGTTTTACATTTTAGATACCGCTTCCATTCCTTTATCAATTGCCTTAGCAATCTTTTGAATATCTTTTTCTGTTAAAGCTGATGATAAAAACCAGGCTTCAAATTGAGATGGAGGTAAGAAAACACCGTTATGCATCATTTCCCAAAAGAAAGTAGCAAACTTTTTAGTATCCGAAGTTTGTGCTTCATCAAAATTAGTTACGGTAACATTCGTAAAAAATGGATTAATCATAGAACCAAATCTATTAACCGTAATTTCTACACCGTGTTTCTTCGCTTTTTCTAATAAGAATACTTCAATAATTTGAGCAATCTCGTTAAATTTCTCATACGGATTTTGTTTCTTTAACTCTGTTAAAGTAGCAATTCCTCCTGCCATAGCAATCGGATTTCCACTTAAAGTTCCTGCTTGATACATCCCTCCTAAAGGTGCTACTTCTTGCATGATTTCATTTCGCGCTCCGTAAGCTCCCACCGGAAAACCACCACCAACAACTTTACCTAAACAGGTAATATCTGCTTCTACACCTAATAATTCTTGTGCGCCACCGAATTTAGAACGAAAACCTGTCATTACCTCATCAACAATTAATAATGCTCCTTTAGACTCTAAATATGTTTTTAACTCTTTTAAGAAATCATTTTGTGGAATTACAACTCCCATATTACCAGCAATTGGCTCTAAAATAACCCCGGCAATATCGTCGTGTTCTTCAAAATGTGCTTTTACACTTTCTAAATCGTTATATTTTGCTATTAATGTATTTCTAACTGCCCCTTCAGGAACTCCTTTAGAGCCTGGTAAACTTAAGGTTGCTAAACCAGAACCTGCTGCTACCAATAAAGCATCTTGATGCCCATGATAACAACCTGCAAATTTTATAATTTTATCTTTTCCTGTAAATGCTCTTGCCAAACGGATTCCGCTTAAAACGGCTTCTGTTCCTGAATTAACAAAACGAACTTTATCCATTCCTGGAAAAGCATCACAAACAATTTTTGCTAATTTAATTTCGTTTTCTGTTGATGCACCAAAAGTATAACCATTCTTTAAAGCTTTGTCTATTGCTTTCTGAACTTTTTTATGACGGTGACCTAAAATCATTGGTCCGTAAGACAATACTAAATCTACAAACGTATTACCATCTACATCTGTAATTTTGCTTCCTTTTGCCTTTTTGATAAACAACGGATTCCCTCCTACTGAAGAAAATGCTCTTACAGGAGAGTTTACTGCTCCAACAAGATGCACCAATCCTTTTTTATATAATTTTTGTGATTTTTTAAATTCCATCTTATATTATTTTCAATGTCAGTTCGAGTATTTTTATGTAGCTTTTGCGAAATAAAAATGTATCGAGAACTTATTAATTAATCATCTCGATACAAATTTGTTTATGCTTCACAAATTCACTCGATGTGACAGTACGTGTTACTTTTTTCTCAACAATACTCTTGCTGCTTCTTTTGCAAAATAGGTAATAATAATATCAGCTCCTGCTCTTTTCATAGACAGTAAACTTTCCATCATTACTTTTTCTCCATCAATCCAACCTTTTTCAGCTGCGGCTTTAACCATTGCGTATTCTCCACTTACATTATAACATGCAATTGGTCGGTCGAAATTATTTTTTAAATCTCTAATGATATCTAAATACGATAATGCTGGTTTTACCATTAAAATATCTGCTCCTTCTTGATCATCAAAAGTAGCTTCACGCATTCCTTCATCTCTATTAGAAGGATCCATTTGATAGGTTCTTCTATCACCAAAAGTAGGCGCAGAATCTGCTGCATCTCTAAACGGCCCATAAAAAGCTGAGGCATATTTTACTGAATACGCCATAATTGGCAAGTTTACATAACCTGTATTATCTAATGATTGGCGAACCATATCTATCGTTCCGTCCATCATTCCTGACGGTGCAACCATATCTACTCCTGCTTTTGCATGAGAAATAACTTGTTTTGCTAAATTTACCAACGTTGCATCATTATCTACATCGTTGTCGTGAATAATTCCGCAATGACCATGTGAAGTATACTCGCAAAAACAAACATCTGTGATTACGTATAAATCTGGATAATTCTTTTTAATAAAACGGATTGCTTGTTGCATAATTCCGTTATCGTTCCATGTTTCTGTTCCTTCATCATCTTTTTCAGATGGAATTCCGAATAATAAAACAGCGGGGATATTTAATGCTACAACCTCATCTAATTCTTTAGAAATTGTATCTAAAGAAAAACGTTTAATGCCAGGCATTGAAACTATTTCTTTTTCAATTCCCGTTCCTTCTTCAATAAATAAAGGGTACACAAAATCATCTACAGATAGTTTTGTTTCCTTTACCAATCTTCTGATGCCTTCTGTTTTTCTTAACCTACGTGTTCTAAACATAATTTGTCACTTGTTAGGTCGAGCGCAGTCGAGACCTCATTATAAAATCCTCTCTTATGAGCCGCACTCATTACTTTCTGCAACATACATTTTGCAGAAAGTAATGCTCGAGGTGACTTTTATTATTTCTTAACAAAATGTAAGTTCACTAATTCTACCACACTTTCTACCGTTGGTAAATTAGCTACTTGTACATCATCAAAATGTTTTCTTGCTTCTTTTGCGGTGCTTTCGCCAATACAAAAAGCTACTTTACCAGCAACGTTTTCTTGCATATAGCTTTCAACCCCTGATGGACTGTAAAACAACACTCCGTTTACTTTCTCATCAACTTTAGACGGACTGTACATTGTTTTGTATGCCTCTACTTCGTTTACCGTAATTTCGTTTACTTTTAAAGCATTTGGTAAAGTATCTAAACGCAAATCACTACAAAAATAAGTTACTTCTTGTCCTTTTATTTCGTTAGCTAAATAAGCTGCTAACTTAACAGCATTTCTTTCAGATTTTACTACTTTTCCTATTTTTTGTTCGATTAACTTTTTTGTTCTTCGCCCAACACAGTAAATATTCTTGAATTTTAACTCATCCGCAGTAAAAGAGTTTGCGATTGCCTCTACGCCGTTTTGACTCGTAATAATTACATTTTCAATCTCATTCTTAATTACCTTAGGTGCAATTCTGTTAAAACGAATTTTAATAAAATCACTATCTGTAATACTAACAGATGCTGGCAATAAGTCTTTTTGAATTTCTGATAGCTTCTTCGTTGAGTAGATAGAAAACTCTTTTTCTACCTCAACATCATCTGCCATTAATTCTTTTCCTCCTTTATTAATTACATAATCAGCACAATCTTTTGCTAAAAAACGATGACGTCCTACTTTTGCATTTTTTGTTACTGATATTTTCTTTTTACCATCTTTACTTAATAATAAACCTTTAAAGTTTATTTCTTCTGTTTTAGGATCAACATAAGCAATCGCTCCTATTGGTGCTGTACATCCGCCTTCTAATAAATTTAAGAATTTGCGTTCTATACCCACACAAACTTGCGTTTCGTAATGATTTAATTGCTCACAAGCATCTCTAGAAAAATCATCCTTTTCTAAAGCTGTAATCATAATAGCTCCTTGTGCTGGCGCAGGAATCATCCAAGAAAGATTAATTGCTCCTTCTGGTCTTTTTCCTAACCTCTCTAAACCGGCTGCTGCAAAAATTGCACCGTCCCATTCGTTATTTTCTAACTTTTCTAAACGCGTATTTACGTTTCCTCGTAAACCAACAACTTCGTGTGTTGGGTAACGATTTAACCATTGTGCTTTTCTTCGTAAACTACCCGTTGCTATTACACCGTTAGGTTGCCCAAAAAACTCTTCGTTGTCTTTTAAAACTAAAATATCATTGTAATTGGCACGCTTTAAAACAGCTGCTTGAATAATTCCTTCAGGTAAAACTGTTGGAACATCTTTTAAAGAATGTACTGCAACATCAATATCGCCATTTAACATTGCGATATCTAAATTTTTAGTAAAAATTCCTGTGATTCCTAATTCATACAAAGGCTTGTCTAAAACAAGATCTCCAGCAGATTTAATCGGCACTATTTCACATTTATACTCTAATTCTTCTAGTTCTTTACGAACTTTGTTTGCTTGCCACATAGCCAATTGGCTATCACGTGTACCTATTCTAATTGTCTTCTGCATGGATAGTTTCTAAATTTGCACCAAACACTTTAGCCATTACCTCTATACTATTACTTACAGAGGTTTCTTCTGCTTTTAAGTGCTTTACAAATTGTGTAGTTATTTTTTGAATAAACCTAGAAGTAATTACTTCTGCCTGAGATTCATCAAAGTCTTTTATTTTTTTCTTATGAAAAGCTATTTCGTCTTGTTGAATTGTTTTTAACGATTCTTTTAACGCTGTAATAGCTGGTGTAAATTTTCTGTGATGTAGCCATTCACCAAATTCCTCTTTATGAGTTTCTATAATCGCTTCGGCTGTAGGTATTTCTTGCTGACGAATTGCTAATGTTTCATCTGTAATTTTAGATAACTCATCAACATTTATCAATGTAACGTTTTCTAATTCTGCTACTTCTTTCGAAACATTTGCTGGCATCGATAAATCTAAAATCAGCAATTCTTTGGTCGTTAAAATATGTTCTCTTTTGATGGTCGCTTCAGAAGCGCCTGTAGAAACGATTAAAATATCTGTATTTGCTACTTCTTTCGTTAAATTGTTATATTTAACTTTTTTAATAGATGGATGTTCTTTTACAAACTCCTCCGCTTTTTCTTCGGTTCTGTTAATTAAGCTTACTGTTTTATTTTGAGTATATTCAGCTAAATTCTTGCAAGTATGTTTCCCCATTTTTCCCAACCCGAAAACTAAAATATTTTTCGAATTGTAATTTGGTGAATTTTTAATAATGTATTGCACTGCGGCATAAGAAACCGATGTGGTTCCTGAACTTAACTTCGTTTCATTCTTTACACGCTTACTTGCCTGCATTACATGATTTAACAAACGCTCGAAATATGCGTTGGTAGTTCCTACCTCCTTTGCTAGTTTAAACGCTTGACGCAATTGACCTACAATTTCGTAATCCCCTAAAATTTGGCTATCCAAACCAGTACCCATCCTAAAAAGGTGCGTAATTGCTTCGTTGTTTTTATATACGTTAGAAACTTCTGCAAACTCTTCAACAGCTCCGTTTGAATATTTACAAAGCATACTAATTAATTGAAAAGGGTGTTCTGCAAAACCAGTAATTTCAGTTCTATTACAGGTTGATAACACAAAAATACCATCAACACCACTCTGCTTTGCGTCTTCTAAAAGTTGTATTTGATTTTCCTTAGAAATACTAAACTTTCCTCTAATAGTAGCATCAGCCTTTTTGTAACTAACGCCTATGTTATATAAATTCTTATTATGTGTATCCGCTGTCATTCAGTCTTCTTCAATAAGGTGGGTCAAAAATATAAAGATTAAATATAAAAAAATGTCGCTGAAAGAACTTTTAATGTCGTTATCAGTTTTTTAAACTAAAAACATCTCTAAAACACAGATAAAGTGTATTTTTGCAATGAAACCAGCTATTGGTAGTGTTTCAATTTAGAGTCATTCTAAATAAATTATTTTTAAATCTATTTTGATCTATGTCAAAAAACATCGCAGAAAGTACGTTTAGAGAAGTATTGTTAGAAAAAGGTTTTTTTGTCTTAAAATTTCAAAATAATTCTAACAAAACAGAAGTTTATAAAAGAGATATCGATAACTCTTATATACAGCTACATTATTGTGTAAAAGGAAATTGCAAGTTCCATTTTAATGAAAACAGCTATACTTTTAACGTATTAGATAAACACGCTATATTTTTATACAATCCGCAGCAAAACCTACCAATAAACTTAGAGATTTTACCAAAAACATCTTTGGTATCTGTTTTAATCACTATCGAAAAATTTCATGCGCTATTCTCTAAAGAAGCTAGTTACATTCCTTTTTTAAGTGATGACAACAAGAATAAAAAATATTACGATAATACAGCAATAAGCTCAAACACCTTAATGGCTTTGCAGCAAATTTTAACAGCACAAAATCATAGTTCAATGAAAGACCTTTATATTAAAGGGAAAACATACGAACTACTGAGTCTTCATTTTGATACTGGCGAAAACACCGAAAATGAATACTGTCCGTTTTTAGTTGATGATCGTGAAATATTAAAAATCAGGCAAGCTAAAGACATTATTATCTCAAGAATGAGCGAACCACCAACCCTACAAGAATTAGCAAACGAAGTAGGTTTAAACTTAAAGAAGTTAAAAGAAGGTTTTAAACAAATATATGGCGATACTGTTTACAGTTTTTTGTTTGATTATAAAATGGAACATGCTCGTAAGCTTTTAGAAAGCAACCAATACAATGTAAATGAAGTTGGCTTACAGGTTGGCTACAGCACTTCTAGCCATTTTATCGCAGCCTTTAAAAAGAAGTTTGGTACCACACCAAAACAATACGTAATGAGCTTACAAAATAACTAAATGAAACAACTTACACATTACGACATCGAAAACAAGCAACAACAATACCCTATAACTATTGTTTGTGACGCTATAAGAACTCCCGAAAATATTGGTATGTGCTTTCGCATTTCTGAAAGTTTTGGTGTACAAAAAATATTTTTACATGATAGTTCGCCCTCTATAAAGAACAGAAATGTATCTCGTACTGCTAGAAACACCATAAATCAAATTGAACACGCTACTTACAGTGATTTCAACTTACTAATAAATCAATTAAAAAAAGAAGGAAATACTATTATTGGCATTGAAATTACTGATGATAGTATAAATATTCAGGATTTTGATTTCACAGCAACAGAAAAAATAGTTTTACTTTTGGGTAGTGAGCGAAACGGAATTGAAAATATAGATTTGCTAGATGCAACTGTTGCGATACCAATGTACGGTCGCAACTCATCTATGAATGTAATACACAGTTTAAGTATTGCTTTATATGAAACAACAAATCAGTTAAACAAAAACATTTTAATAGATAAATAAAATGAAAGGAGCTTTATTAGTAAACCTAGGATCACCAGAAAGTACAGATCCTAAGGATGTAAAAAAATATTTAGGAGAGTTTTTAATGGACGAACGTGTTATTGATGTTCCTTATTGGTTTCGTTCGTTTTTAGTAAAAGGAATTATTTTAAACACGAGGCCTAAAAAATCTGCCGCTGCTTATAAAAAAATATGGTGGAAAGAAGGTTCGCCTTTAATTGTTCTTTCTGAACGACTACAAAAAAAGGTGCAACAAAAAACGGAGCTTCCTGTTGCCTTAGCAATGCGTTATGGTACAATGACCATAAAAAAAGGATTGCAAGAACTACACGATAAAGGCGTTACAGAAGTTATGTTAATTCCTTTATATCCGCAGTTTGCGATGGCAACTACCGAAACTATTGTGGTTTTAGCTGAAGAAATTCGCAAAGAGTTCTTTCCTGAAATGAAAATAACGGATGTTCCTGCGTTTTACAATAAACCTGAATATATTAAAGCTCTATCTAACAGTATTAAAGATTATTTAGCAGACAAAGATTACGATCATTTACTATTCTCTTACCACGGTGTTCCAGAACGCCATATTGGTAAATCAGATATTACAAAAAGTCATTGTAAGATAGATGGTAGCTGTTGTAACACACCATCAGAAGCACATGAGTTTTGTTACCGCCATCAATGTTATCAAACAACCAAAAATGTGATTTCAGCATTAGGTTTAGATGAAAATACTGTATCTACTTCTTTTCAGTCTCGCTTAGGTGTAGATCCTTGGCTACAACCCTATACTGATAGAACGATTGTAAAAAAAGTTGAAAAAGACGGAGTTAAAAAACTAGCAATTGTTACTCCTGCTTTTGTTTCTGATTGCTTAGAAACATTAGAAGAAATTGCCATGGAAGGTAAAGAAGAGTTTTTAGAAGCCGGTGGAGAAGAATTTTACACCGTACCATGTATTAATGACAATGATGAATGGACAGATGTTTTAGCTGGTTGGATTAATAAATTTTAACTCGTAGTTCATAAAAATATAAATTGTCTGGTCGAGCGCAGTCGAGACCTAAAAACTTCTCGAATGCACTCTTAGAGACATAAACTTTAAAAAAATGGATTTTTTATACGTAAAAGCATTACATATTATTTTTGTAGTTACTTGGTTTGCTGGCTTATTTTATATAGGTCGCTTATTTATTTACCATGTAGAAGCCGAAAAAAAAGACGAACCTGCTAAAACTATTTTGCAAACTCAGTACAAATTAATGACAAAACGCTTGTGGTATATCATTACATGGCCTTCTTTAGTTTTAGCTAGTTTTTTTGCTTTTTGGATGCTTTATAAAAACCCTGCTTATTTTCAAATGCCTTGGATGCATGTAAAGCTAGCATTTGTTTTAGCGTTATATTTTTACCACGGATTTTGTCACAAAATATATAAAGAATTACAACGTGATAAAATTAACTATTCACCTACAAAACTGAGAATATTTAACGAAGCGCCAACCGTGATTTTATTTGCCGTAGTATTTTTAGTGGTGTTAAAAAGTGCTATTAATTGGATTTGGGGAGTTGTAGGTATTGTTCTTTTTGGGATTTTATTAATGATTGGAATTCGTTTTTACAAAAAAGTAAGAGCAAAAAAATCTTGGGATAAATTCGAAAAAGAATTGATTGAAAAGGATGAAGAATTAGAGTTTTAAAAAAAAGGTTGTCTAAAAAGACAACCTTTTTTTTATCCTTTTATAGATTGCTCAAAAGGAATACGATTTACAATACTTCTACCCAACGTAACTTCATCGGCATATTCTAATTCATCACCAACCGAAATTCCTCGTGCAATTGTAGAGGTTTGTATATTGTATTTTTCAATTTGCTTGTAAATATAAAAGTTCGTTGTATCACCTTCCATAGTAGAGCTTAAAGCAAAAATTAATTCTTTAATCTCCCCATCTTTTACTTTATTAACTAAAGAATCTATCTGTAAGTTTTGTGGCCCAATTCCTTCGATAGGAGAAATTTTTCCTCCCAACACATGATACACGCCTCTAAATTGAGCAGTATTTTCAATCGCCATAACATCACGAATATCTTCAACAACACAAACTATTTCGGCATTTCTGTTCGGGTTATTACAAATTTCACACAAAACAGTATCAGAAATATTATGACATTTATTACATGATTTCACATCAGTTCGTAAATCAGTTAAAGCCACTGTTAAATACTTTGTATTCTCTGTAGGTTGTTTTAATAAATGTAATACCAAACGAAGTGCAGTTCGTTTACCAATACCTGGTAACCTACTCACTTCATCTACCGCCCTTTCTAATAATTTTGATGAAAAATCCATGCTGCAAATTTACATTTTTTCAAACACAGCACACTAACATATCTCACTTTAAAAAAGTATCTTTGTAGTTTAAATTTAAACAAACATTTTACAATGAATTCAGATATAAAAAACTTAGAACCTAAAGCAATTTGGAAGAATTTTGCGCTTTTAAACGCAGTACCTCGTCCATCAAAAAAAGAAGAAAGAGTTATTCAATTTATGGTTGATTTTGGTAAAAGCCTTAATCTTGAGACGATGGTTGATAAGGTTGGTAACGTAATTATTCGCAAACCAGCTTCTTCTGGAATGGAAAATCGTAAAATGATTGTGATGCAAAGCCACCTAGATATGGTACATCAAAAAAATTCTGATACTGTTTTCGATTTTGATACAGAAGGAATTAAAATGTTTATTGATGGTGACTGGGTAAAGGCAGACGGAACTACCTTAGGTGCCGATAATGGTTTGGGAGTAGCGTCGATTATGGCTATTTTAGAATCTACTGATATTGCACACCCTGCCGTTGAAGCCTTGTTTACTATTGATGAAGAAACAGGTATGACTGGTGCAATGGGATTAGAAGGCGGAATTTTAGAAGGTGAGATTTTATTGAACCTAGACACAGAAGACGATGATGAAATTAGCATGGGTTGTGCTGGTGGCGTAGATATTACTGCTACTAGAACATACAATGAAGAAACTACTCCTGATAACACCACTGCTTTTGAAATCTCTATTACAGGTTTAAACGGAGGACATTCTGGAATGGATATCCATAAAGGCTTAGGAAATGCTAATAAAATAATGAATCGTTTATTATTTGATGGTTTTACAAACTTCGGATTACGTGTTGCTGAAATAAATGGTGGTAGCTTGCGCAATGCAATACCTCGCGAAAGCTTTTCTACCGTAGTTATAGATACTGTTTCTAAAGAGCCATTTTTATTCGAAATTCAAGAATTAATTAACAGTATTAAAGCTGAATTTTCTTTACTTGAACCAAATTTATCAATTGAATTAAAAACTGTAGAAACTCCTAAAAAAGTAATGGATTTAGGTGTTCAAGAAGGGTTGATAAAATCTATATATACTGCTTTAAACGGTGTGTATCGTATGAGTCCGGATATTGAAGGATTAGTTGAAACTTCTAACAATATCGCTAGAGTTATAGTAAAAAAAGGAAAAATTAAAATAGGGTGTTTAACACGTTCTTCTTCTGATAGCAATAAATGGGACTTAGCAAATTCGTTACGTTCAGCTTTCGAATTAGCAGGTTTTGATGTTGAATTTTCTGGAAGCTACCCTGGTTGGTTACCGAATTTAGATTCTGAAATCTTAAAAATGGTTGCAAAACTATATGAAGATTTACATCATGAAAAACCAAATGTAGCTGCTTGTCATGCAGGTTTAGAATGCGGTCTTTTAGGTCAGAATTACCCAGAGATGGATATGGTTTCTTTTGGGCCAAACATTAGAGGACCACACTCACCTGATGAACGCGCACAGATTTCATCTACTCAAAAATATTGGAAATTTTTATTAGAGGTTTTAAAGAATATTCCTAGTAAGAATTAATAGTTATATTAAAATAAATACTAAAACCACAACTTACAAGTTGTGGTTTTTTGTTTACTTTTATCAAATGAATTTTTTAGCACATTTATATTTATCTGGGAATAATACAGACTTAATGATTGGTAATTTTATTGCTGATCATATTAAAGGAAATAAATTTTCACATTATAAAGAAGAAATAAGAAAAGGAATTCTTTTACATCGTCAAATAGATACTTTTACAGACGCCCACCATATTGTTAGAAAAAGTAAAAGACGATTACATGAACGTTATCGACATTATGATGGCGTAATTATCGATATTTTTTTCGATCACTTTTTAGCTAAAAACTGGAGTACTTATTCTGAAATTCCTTTGGGTGTTTATGTAAAATCTGTTTATAAACTTTTAGAAGATAATTTTGATATTCTTCCCGAAAAAACAAAAGAAATCCTTCCATATTTAACTAAGTATGATTGGTTATATAATTATCAATTTGCAAAAGGAATTCAAGAAGTTTTAAACGGTATGAACAAACGAACTAAAGGAATCTCTCAAATGAATTTAGCCTCTGAAGATTTATTAATCCACTATCAATTATTTGAAGAAGACTTTACCTTATTCTTTAAAGAATTACGAGAATATTGTAATTCAAAAATCAACCTTACAACTTAAATTCATGAAAAATATATTCTTACTTATTTTCTTTTCAATTATTCTAGCAAGTTGTAAAAAAGCGACTAAAAAAGAAAAAATCACAGGATTAATTACAACCAAAGCAATGGTGGTTTCTGCCAGAGAAGAAGCTTCTAAAATAGGTGTTGACATTCTTAAAAAAGGCGGAAACGCTTTCGATGCAATGGCTGCTACAGAATTAGCATTAGCGGTAGCATATCCGTATGCTGGTAATATTGGCGGTGGCGGATTTATGGTATATCGTAAAAACACAGGAGAAATTGGCGCGTTAGATTATCGTGAAAAAGCACCACTCGCGGCGGCTAAAAACATGTTTTTAGACAGTCTTGGTAATGTTGTTAAAAACAAAAGCACACTTGGCGCAATGGCTGTTGGAATACCTGGTACAGTTGCCGGAGTTTTCGCTGCTCATAAAAAATTTGGAACTTTACCTATTACGGATATTTTAGCACCGGTTATTGCTTTGGCTAAAAAAGGTGTTATCGTTACGCAAAAACAGGAAAATCGCATAAAAAAACACCAACCATCATTTTTAAAAGCAAATAAAGACACGATTCTTTTTAATAAACATTGGAAAAAGAACGACACTATTAAATATCCTGCGCTAGCAGCAACTTTACAACGTATTTTAGAAAACGGTAGGGATGAGTTTTACAAAGGTGAAACAGCTAAACGTTTGGTGAAATTTATGCAAGCTAATGGCGGAATTATGACTGGAGAAGATTTGGCGAAATACGAAGCTAAATGGCGAACTCCAGTTACCTTTAAATATGATGACTTGCGTGTAATTTCTATGCCGCCCCCATCTAGCGGCGGTGTTTGTTTAGCGCAAATAATGAATGCGATTGAACCTTATGAATTAGATAAATTTGGTCATAACACCACAAAAACGATTCAAGTTATTACAGAAGCAGAAAGACGTGCTTATGCAGATAGGAGTTTCTTTTTAGGCGATCCTGATTTTGTAAATATTTTACTAGACACTTTAATCAGTAAAAGATATACCAAATACCGAATGAAGGATTTTTCTTTTGATAAAGCAACTTCATCAGATGACGTTTCTCATGGTAACGTTGAAATGATTGAAAGCGACGAAACAACGCATTATTCTATTATTGATAAATTCGGGAATGCAGTTTCCGTAACCACTACAATTAATGGCGCTTATGGTTCTAAATTATATTGTGCCGATTTAGGTTTCTTTTTAAATAATGAAATGGATGATTTTAGTAGCAAGCCTGGTGAACCAAATATGTTTGGATTAATTGGCGCAAAAGCAAATGAAATTGCTCCAGAAAAACGTATGTTAAGCTCAATGACACCAACTATTGTTGAAAAAAACGGAAAACTATGGATGGTTGTTGGTACGCCTGGCGGATCTACAATTATAACTTCGGTATTACAAACTATTTTAAATGTGCACGAATTTAAAATGGGTATGCAAGAAGCCGTTAATCAACCTCGATTTCATCATCAATGGTTGCCAGATGTTATTATGATGGAACCTAATAAATTCGATGCTACTGTTAAACAAGATTTACAAGAATTAGGATATCTTTTAAATGAAAAAGACAGTCCTGTTATTGGTAAAGTAGCCGGTATTTTAGTATTACCTGATGGGAATTTAGAAGGTGGTGCCGATCCTAGAGGTGATGATAAAGCAGATGGATTTTAATTAGTAGTTAGTAGTTAGTAGTTAGTAGTTAGTAAAAATGAAAAATTAATGAATGTCATTTCGAGCGCAGTCGAGAAACATCAACTTTAAAACTAATGCAAATACAACCATTTCACTTAGCAATTCCTGTTCAGAACCTAGAAAAAAGCAGAATTTTTTATAGAGATATTTTACAATGCGAAGAAGGTAGAAGTTCGGATCATTGGGTAGATTTTAATTTCTTCGGACATCAATTAGTTATCCACCAAAAGGAAGGTTATCAACCAACAAATTCAATTACAAATCCTGTTGATGGGCACGATGTTCCTGTTCCGCATTTTGGTGTTGTTTTAAAATGGAATGATTGGATAGCACTTTCTGAAAGATTAAAAACGAATAACACTACATTTATTATAGCTCCTACTATTCGCTTTAAAGGATTGGTTGGCGAACAAGCAACGATGTTTTTTAATGACCCAGAAAATAATGCTTTAGAATTTAAAGCTTTTAAAGACATGTCGCAATTGTTTGCTAAATAAATGACCATATCAGAAACACATAAAGTTCCCTCACTAGAAAAACCGATTCGATTACAAGAATACGGAGTTGGTATTTTTAAAACGATTCCGACTAAATCTGGTTTAAAAAAAGCACTTAAAAAAGAATTGATTTTAGTAGATGGTAAAATTGCCACTACTGCCCTATTTATAAATGGTAATGAACTTATCGAATTATATAAAAAAGGAAACGATACTATGTTTAAACAATTTGAGTTTGACTTAGATATTCTTTTTGAAGATGATTATTTAGCGGTAATTTATAAACCTTCGGGGATTTTAGTTAGCGGAAACTCATTTGCAACGATAGATAATGCTTTACCGCAAAACATAACAAAAAGTACACTTTTTGATGCTGTACGACCAAGACCTGTACATCGATTAGATTACCCTACAAGCGGATTATTACTAATCGGAAAAACAAGCTCGAGTATTATTGCTTTGAATCAATTATTTGAAAATAAGGAAATTCAAAAAACATATCATGCCATAAGCATTGGTAAGATGGAAGAAAAAGGAGAAATTAACTTCCCTGTTGATGCAAAAAACGCTTTTACTTCATATCAAGTTTTAAAAGCCGTTATTTCTGAGCGTTTTAATATTTTAAACTTAGTTGAATTAACACCAAAAACAGGCAGAAAACATCAATTAAGAAAACATTTATTAGCTATTAGTAATCCGATATTAGGTGACAAAGAACATTTTATAGACGGATTAATTTTAAACGGAAAAGGATTGTATTTACACGCATCTACTTTAAAATTTGAGCATCCGTTTACGAAAGAAATTATTAATGTAACAAAAGAGTTTCCGAAGAAATTCAAAAAAATATTTCCATCTTAAGTATCCTTTAAAAAATATATCTTTGCCGTTATGCGAATAGATATTATTACCCTAGCACCAGATTTACTAAAAAGCCCGTTTGAACATTCTATGATGAAACGTGCCATTGATAAAGGTTTAGCTGAAATCCATTTTCACAATTTACGTGATTACGGAATCGGTTCATACAAAAAACTAGACGACACTCAATTTGGTGGTGGTGCTGGCATGGTTTTAATGATTGAACCAATTGATAATTGTATTTCTAAATTACAATCAGAAAGAACGTATGATGAGATTATTTATATGACGCCTGATGCGAAAACATTAAATCAATCTATCGCAAACACACTTTCGTTAAAAGAAAACATTATTATTTTAACAGGTCATTATAAAGGAGTCGATCAACGTGTTAGAGACCGATTTATTACCAAAGAAATTTCTATTGGCGATTATGTTTTAACAGGTGGCGAATTGGCCGCAGCTATTTTATGTGATGCTGTTGTTCGTTTAATTCCGGGTGTTTTAGGTGATGAGCAATCTGCTTTAACCGATTCTTTTCAAGATGATTTATTATCTCCGCCAGTTTATACAAGACCTGCGGAATATGACGGAATGAAAGTTCCGGAAGTATTATTATCTGGTAATTTCCCAAAAATAGATGCATGGCGAAATGAAAAAGCATATCAACATACTAAGAATATAAGACCCGATTTATTAGATGACTAATCAAAAACTATATCACGATTTAATTATTGTTATTCCTTGTTATAATGAGGAAAATCGATTACCTGTAAATCAGTTTAAACAGTTTTTAGATACAACTTCTGATGTGCTGTTGTTTTTTGTAAACGATGGTTCTTCGGATAAGACGGATGACGTTATAGAAAGTTTAGCAACTATTTATCCTAAAAATGTAAAATTACTTTCTTTAGATAAAAACGTAGGAAAAGCAGGAGCTGTTAAAGCTGGTTTTAATTTCTGTGAAGCCAATAATTCTTTTTTAAAAATTGCTTATTTAGATGCTGATTTAGCAACTACTTTAGAGGAATGCCATAGTATAAGTAAAGCAATAAACACAACAGTTCAGTTTGCCTTCGGATCTAGGATTTCAAAAATAGATACAAATATTCAACGTAAACAACATCGTTTTTTTATTGGCCGTTTTATAGCCACTTTAATATCTAAACAATTAGATTTAAAGGTTTATGATACGCAATGCGGATGTAAAATTTTCAACAAAGAAATCGCTTCTAAAATTTTTAAAGAAGATTTTATTTCAAAATGGCTGTTTGATGTAGAAATTTTTCATCGTTTAATTTTCATTTTTAAAAAAGAAAACATGAAAAATATCGCTCGAGAAATCCCTTTAAAATCTTGGATTGATGCTGACGATAGTCGGGTAAAAATGACTTATTTCTTTAAACTTTGGTTTGATTTACTTTCTATAAAAAAACGATACAAATCTTAAATAAATGCGTAAACTAATCAATAAGAAAAACTTTTTTTCAATAGCTGTTCTTCTCTTAATATTATGGAGAGGTTTTTTAAACGCTGTAGTTCCTTTGATGGACAAAACAGAAGCTCGGTATGCAGAGATTGCCAGAATAATGGCAGAAACAAACGACTACATAACACCACAAATAGATTACGGAGTTCCGTTTTGGGCAAAACCACCACTTTCTACTTGGTTATCGGCTTTAAGTTTTGATATTTTGGGAGTTTCGGAGTTTACCGCAAGATTACCATACTTATTATTAAGTATTTTAATGATATTCTTGATTGGTAAATATGCTAGAAGAGAAAAACTTCCGTTTTTTTTACCAGGATTTATCGCGCTAACCATTCCAGAGTTTTTGATTCATGCCGGAGTTGTATCAACTGATACATCGTTAGCTTTTAGTGTTGCCTTAGTAATGCTTTCTTTTTGGGAAGCCATGCATCACCCAGAAAAACCTATTTGGAAATATTTAATTTTTGTTGGTTTCGGATTGGGATTATTAGCTAAAGGACCTATTATTTTTATTTTAACCCTGCCTCCTATTTTTATGTGGACGCTAATTTCAAAATCGTTTAAAAAGGTATTTAAAACATTCCCTATTCTTTTAGGAGTTTTAATAATAGGAATAATTGCAATTCCGTGGTATTATTTAGCTGAACAAAAGACACCAGGATTTATCGACTATTTTATCGTTGGTGAACACTTTAGTCGATTTTTTGATAGTAGTTGGTCTGGTGATAAATATGGATTTCCAAAACAACAACCTTTAGGAATGATTTGGATTTTTCTTTTATTATTTGCCCTACCATGGATTCAAGTAATCATTGGAAAATTATGGAAAAACAGAACATCGTTCTTTTCTAACAAATGGATATTATTTTTAAGTGCTTGGTTAGTATGGACACCTTTATTCTTTACTGTCTCTAAAAGTTTAATTCACCCATATATATTACCTGTATTAATTCCGATTGCTCTTTTAGCTGTTCATTTTTGGAAAGACATCAAACAAAAAACTACGATAATAACCATTAGTTTAATCGTACCAATTGCTACTATTTTCGTTTATGGATTTGGTTTGATGAATAACAATATGGAAACCTATGCAAATTCTGATAAATATTTTATTCAGGATTCTTGCAAAAAAGGTATTCAGATTTATCATCACAAAACAAAAAGTTACTCTAGTCAGTTTTATTCTAAAGGAAAAGTAAAATCTATAAAATCAGAAGAACTTGAACGTGTTTTAAAAAGTGAAAATCCGTTTTATTTAATAATATCAAAAAAGAATTCTAAAAAAACAACCATAGATAGCAACCTAAATTACAGTTTAATAGACAGTAATAAAAAGAAAAAACTCTATCTTTTTAGTCCAAAAAACAATTAATTATAAAATGGTTTTATAAAGTGATGAATATTATGAAACAAAAAGTGCATATTTTATAATATTTTGATTAATTTTGCAGCCATAAATTAACCTCTGACGAAAATATCGTGAACGTTGTTTTATAAAATCATATAAATATCATTACAATGGATTTAGTAAAGTTTGTTCAAGACGAATTTGTAACAAGAAACGAATTACCACAATTCTCTGCAGGAGACACAATTACAGTGTTTTACGAAATTAGAGAAGGCGAAAAAGTACGTACACAGTTCTTTAGAGGAGTTGTTATACAAAAAAGAGGTGTTGGTGCTTCTGAAACTTTTACAATCAGAAAAATGTCTGGTACTGTAGGAGTTGAACGTATCTTCCCTGTAAACTTACCTGCTATTCAGAAAATTGAAGTAAACAAAAAAGGTGTTGTACGTAGAGCACGTATCTTTTACTTTAGAGGTCTTACTGGTAAGAAAGCAAGAATTAAAGAAAGAAGAGGTTAAGATTTACTTCTTAAATCGACTTATAAAAAAGCGTTGTGATTTTCACAACGCTTTTTTTATTCACAATTGTTAACAACCACAGTTTATATCGTGTTGATATCTAAATCGTTAAACGTTATTAAAACAAGAAATAATTATTTACATTTACAAAAGAGTTTATATAAATATCTTATTATTAGCTCATACTCTAATAAGTAACATTACTATAAACTCACAAAAAGAAATGTTCTTTTTATATATTATTTTTAAACACTTTTAATTCGCTTATCTAATTTGAATATAATACAAGTTGTTTTATTATTTAAAATTATTTATTAGATATAATTGATAACAATAAGAGAAGTTTAAATATAACCTTAAAGATATGTTTCAGTTAAAATAGGAAAGTAGTCTTTTCATAAAGAGAAGCATAGAACATTGTTCTATTTGATAAGGACAGTAACACATATCAATACGATTACTATTTTAAAAAAGCCATATTATTACAAGAAATTGTTTAATATGGCTTTTACATTTAATAAAAATAAGCTACCAAACCTTCCATTATTTATCAAATTCATAATAAAACACCTTAATTAATAACGTTTTACCATGTAAAAACTCATCGGTAATTCTTAAATTTGCAATACTTCAAAAATAAAATTAATGATTACTGTGTGTATTTTAAATAATACCACCTTAAAACAACTAATATATGAGCAAGACTGCTAAAATCATGTACACTAAAACGGATGAAGCTCCAGCATTAGCTACACGTTCGTTTTTACCTATTGTAAAAGCTTTTACAAAATCATCTAACATAGAAATAGAAACAAAGGATATTTCTCTTGCAGGACGTATTCTTGCTAATTTCTCTGATTTTCTTACAAAAGAGCAACAAGTAGAAGATGCTTTGGCTTTTTTAGGAGACTTAGCAAAGAAGCCAGAAGCTAATATTATTAAATTACCTAATATCTCTGCTTCTGTACCTCAATTAAAAGCTGCTATAAAAGAATTACAAGCTTTAGGATATGCTTTACCAGATTTTCCTGAAGAAGCTAATTCTGATGAAGAAAAAGCAATTTTAGCACGTTATAATAAAATTAAAGGATCTGCTGTAAACCCTGTTTTACGTGAAGGAAATTCAGATCGTAGAGCACCAAAAGCAGTAAAAAATTACGCAAAAAAGAATCCACATTCAATGGGAGCTTGGAGCTCTAGTTCAGAAACACATGTTTCAACAATGACTAGTGGAGATTTTGCACATACCGAAAAATCAGTTACCATAACCAATGCTACAGATGTAAAAATTGTACATACTGATACTAACGGAACAAAAAATACTTTAAAAGAAAAAGTTTCTTTATTAGATGGTGAAGTTATAGACGGATCTGTAATGAATAAAAAAGCTTTATTAGCCTTCTTATCAGAACAAATTACTGATGCGAAAGACAAAGGATTGTTATTTTCATTACATATGAAAGCAACAATGATGAAGGTTTCTGACCCTATCATTTTCGGACATGCAGTTCGTATTTTCTTTAAAGATTTATTCGCTAAACACAACGCTATTTTCGAAGAAATAGGAGTTGATGTAAATAACGGATTCGGAAACTTATTAAGTAACCTAGAAGAGTTATCTGCAGATAAAAAAGCAGCAATTTTAGCAGATATAGAAACTATATACACCAATAATCCTGATGTTGCAATGGTTGATTCTGATAAAGGAATCACGAACTTACATGTTCCTTCGGATGTAATT
This sequence comes from Tenacibaculum bernardetii, assembly GCF_029125915.1. Taxonomy (NCBI): domain Bacteria; kingdom Pseudomonadati; phylum Bacteroidota; class Flavobacteriia; order Flavobacteriales; family Flavobacteriaceae; genus Tenacibaculum; species Tenacibaculum bernardetii. The sequence goes on along the minus strand of NZ_JAQJCU010000010.1, from coordinate 18,729 downwards.
ATTGATGCTTCTATGCCAGCCATGATTCGTACTTCAGGACAAATGTGGAACAAAGCTGGTAAGCAACAAGATACAAAAGCTGTAATTCCTGATAGTTCTTACGCTTCATTATACCAAGCCACTATAGATTTCTGTAAAGAAAATGGTGCTTTCGACCCTACCACAATGGGAACAGTTCCTAATGTTGGTTTAATGGCTCAAAAAGCTGAAGAATACGGATCACATGATAAAACTTTCGAAATCACATCAAACGGAACAGTGGATGTAATTGACGCAAACGGAACCACCTTAATTTCTCACGAAGTAGAACAAGGTGATATCTGGAGAATGTGTCAAACAAAAGACGCTCCAATTGAAGACTGGGTAAAATTAGCTGTTACTAGAGCTAGAGCAACTAAAGCACCTGCTGTTTTTTGGTTAGACGAAAACAGAGCGCATGATGCTGAAATCATTAAAAAAGTAGAAAAATACTTAGGAAATCACGATACTAACGGGTTAGATATTTTTGTTATGTCTATTCCAGAAGCAACTACTTTTACTTTAGAAAGAGTTAAACAAGGTGAAGAAACCATTTCTGTAACCGGAAATGTATTACGTGATTATTTAACTGATTTATTTCCTATTTTAGAATTAGGTACTTCAGCTAAAATGTTATCAATCGTTCCTTTAATGAATGGTGGTGGCTTATTTGAAACTGGTGCTGGAGGTTCTGCTCCGAAACACGTTGAACAATTAGTAAACGAAAACCATTTACGTTGGGATTCTTTAGGTGAGTTTTTAGCTTTAGCTGTTTCTTTAGAGCATTTAGGTGAAACGAATAGTAATACTAAAGCAAAAGTATTAGCTGAAACTTTAGATGATGCTACTGATAAATTATTAGACAACAAAAAAGGTCCTTCTAGAAGAACTGGTGAGTTAGACAATAGAGGTTCTCATTTTTACTTAGCAATGTATTGGGCACAGGCGTTAGCTTCTCAAACTAAAGATGCTGATTTAAAAGCGCAGTTTGCTCCTATTGCAGATAAAATGGCAGCAAGCGAAACAACTATTGTTTCTGAATTAAATTCTGTGCAAGGAAAAGAGGCTTTAATTGGTGGTTACTATGAACCAACTGATAATTTAGCTGATGCAATTATGAAACCAAGTACTACTTTAAATACTATTTTACAAAGTATTTAATTTTTAAAGTAATATATTATAAAAGCAGGTGATAAATCACCTGCTTTTTTTGTGATACAAAATATAAAATTCATTAAATTTGATTTATGAGCTTTACTAAAACTACAGAACAATCTTCGAAATACAATCATTTAGAAAAAATGAGTATTTCTGAATTATTATCAAACATAAATACCGAAGACAAAGCAGTTCCTTTAGCTGTTCAAAAGGCATTGCCTCAAATAGAAGAATTGACAAAACAAATTGTTATCAAATTAAAAGAAGACGGCAGATTGTTTTACATTGGCGCTGGTACAAGTGGTCGTTTGGGAATTTTAGATGCAAGTGAGTGTCCTCCTACTTTTGGAGTTCCTCATGAATTGGTTATCGGGCTTATTGCTGGTGGAGATATTGCCATAAGAAAAGCTGTAGAAAATGCCGAAGACTCAACAAACCAAGGTTGGATAGATTTACAAGAACATAACATATCAAATAAAGATGTAGTTATTGGCATTGCTGCCTCAGGTACTACTCCGTATGTAATTACAGCTTTAGAAGAATGCAATAAAAACAACATTATTACAGGATGTATTACTTGCAACGAAGGCAGTCCGTTAGCTTTAACAGCACAATTTCCGGTAGAAGTTGTTGTTGGCCCGGAATTTGTAACCGGAAGCTCACGTATGAAAGCTGGTACTGCTCAAAAACTAGTATTAAACATGTTATCTACCGCTACTATGATTCAACTAGGCAAGGTAAAAGGCAATAAAATGGTTGACATGCAGTTATCAAACAAAAAATTAATAGATAGAGGAGAAAAAATGCTAGTATCCGAATTAAATATCAGCCAAGAAACAGCTAGCAAACTATTAAAAAAATACGGAAATGTGCGTACTGTAATTAAAAACTATCCGAATGAATAAGACAAAAACATTTGATACTGTTGTAAGAAAATTTGTTTTTCTATTAGGGCTATTAATAATATCTCCTATTGTATTAAGTTTCGGTTTTAAAGCCTTTAGAATTTACACAGAAGCACCTGAAACTTATATTGCTTATGTATTATTAACTTTAGGTACTTTTTTAATTTTATTTACTGTATACTTCGGATTTAAAACAATAAAAGCGTTTTTAGACTATTTATTTCAAAAATAACTTGATAAAAAACACTACTATAGAAAAACTTACAAAATGGGAACACTGGCCAACGGCTATGTTTTATGTTCCTAATTTACCGTATGCTTTTTATTTAGCTTTTAAAGCTAAACACCTTGCCTTTTTTAGTGCTGTAAATCCTGCCATAAAAAGCTCAGGAAATGGTACCGAGAGCAAGTACGAAACTACCATGTTGATTCCTGAAAGGTACAGACCTAAATCGATATTAGTAAAACCTAATAGCGAATTTAATACTGTTTTGATTAAAATAAAAGAGCAACAAATTCAATTCCCTTTAATAGCAAAACCAGACATTGGTTTTAGAGGTTTATTAGTAAAGAAAATATATTCTGAAGCTGAATTGAAAGAATACTTAAATAAGTATAAAATCAACATTATTATTCAAGAATTTCTTGATTTCGAAAATGAATGTGGTGTTTTTTATCACCGCAATCCACAAAACAATCAAGGTCATATTACTTCTTTAACATTAAAGCGTTTTTTAGCGGTTACAGGCGATGGAAAATCATCATTAAAAGAACTAATTTTAAATGATGATAGAGCTAAGTTATATATAGAATTATTCAGCGATATTCATCAAGAAAGATTAACTGAAATTCCAAAAGAAAAAGAACTTATAAAACTAACAGCTATAGGTAACCATTCTAAAGGAACGCAGTTTTTAAACGGAAATCACTTAATTAATGAAAGTTTAACAAAAACTTTCGACAAACTAAGTGTATTGATTCCAGGTTGGTATTATGGTAGAGTAGATTTGAAGTACAATTCTTTTTCTGCTTTAGAAAATGGTAGTGATTTCAAAATTATTGAAATAAATGGAATATTAGCAGAACCTACACATATTTACGATTCTGAAAATTACACTTATTTTAAAGCACTTAAATGTATTAGAAATCATTGGAAAAGTATTTATGAAATAGCTGTTATAAATAATAAACAGTTTAACACTCCATACAAAAGTTCAAAAATTTTTACTTTTGAGATGTTAGAATTAAAAAAATATATTTCAACCATAAAAAAATTCTCTTAATTAAAAAAAATGTAACCTTTGTAAAGAATTAGCGCCTTAATTACTAGTTAATTTCTTTGAATAAAATTTTAACAAAACAAAAAAATACGATATTATTGTATTATAAATAAACTCTAAGTATGAAGATAAAATACTCATTACTACTTCTTTTACTTATAAATATTTCAATCTCTGCACAAGTTAAGATTGGGAGCAATCCGTCTGTTATTGATGCGAACTCTATTCTTGAACTAGAAAGCACTGATAAAGCATTAGTTATTAGCAGAATGACTGATGTACAAATGAACGCTATTCAACCATTACGAGGTGGTTTAGTTTTTAATATTGATCAAAACTGCGTGTTTTTATATGATGGAACAGTTTGGATTAATTTATGTAATACCGGCAACGAAATAAATGTAACAACAGCTTCAACAGCGCCAACAGATAACAACTTAGGTGATTTTTGGATTAATGACTCTTTAAATAATACTACCAGTATATGGAACGGGACTTCTTGGATACCTATAGACAATAACCCAAGAAGAGGTAATGGTCCGCCAAATACAACAACGGCTCCTAGCCCTACATCTGGTGATGTTTATGTTGATAGTTCTTCTGGCTTCATATATGCCTATGATGGTACGAGTTGGGTTAGTTCAAATGCAACACCAACAGCTAACAATGGTCTTTTGATTGATGCAAGCAATACTGTTCAACTTGGTGGCTTGTTAATCAAACCTACAATAATAGAGACAACAACAACAAATACATTAGCAATTTCTGGCTTAGAAGATGGAGATGTTACTCAGGATGATATTGTAACTATAGATAGAGTTACTGGTCAATTAAAGAAAGTAACAACCACCAATTTGATTAGAGAAGAAGTAACACAATTAATAGCTACCGACGGACAGTTAATTTTTAATAGTGGCTTTACATTAAAAACTACTGATAAAATAAACGTATTCAGAAACGGTGTACGCATCGATTTTACTGTAGTAAGTGCTACAATCATAGAAATAGAACCTGAAGCAGAATGCTATGCAGGTGATCAAATAAAAATAATACAACTTTATTAATAACAAAAATCCCTACTTACAAATTTTAAAATAACAAATTATGAAAACAATTACAAACAAATTTAAATTCGCTCTTGTTGCCGTTGGTATGCTAACCATTGCTACTGTTAGCGCTCAACAAACATCTGGTAATGCTACTGAATCTGATGGTACAACTGAAATTGGAAAAAAAGAAGATCTTAGTAAATCATCACCTCTTAATGGTACTGTTAGAGTTATCGATAATAAAGGAACTAAAAAATTCTTACAAGTAAAAAATGGTTTAACGTTACTTACTGATGTTGCCACTGATGGAGGTGTTATAACTACATGGCAATTAGGAGGAGCTTTAACAGACAATACTTATATTGATGCTACTGGTAAAGTATTTTCTTTAGATGGTTTAAAACTAGTTCCTTCTACAACAGCAGCTGCTACTGCTGCAACTTCAGAATCAATAGGTAGCAATGGTGTTGCTATTTCTGGATCAGGAACGGCAGCTACAGAAACTGGATGGACAGTTTTAATTAGAGATGAAGCTACTGGTGAAATTAATAAATTATTAGTTTCTGATTTAGTAAAAACGGGACGTACAGAGTTTCCAATAGCCGCTGATGGAGATACAGCTGTAACTGCTGCCGGTTTAGCCTTGGGTACTGATATAAATAAGATATCTGTATATAGAAATGGAGCTAAACTAAGAGCTGGAGTAGATTATACTCTTACTGCTGATGACACTATTACTCTTGATACTAGTGCTATTGCTCCAAATGATTGGACTACTTATTCTGGAGATCTTATAGAGGTACAATGGATTAATTAATAATCATTAATGTATCAAAAAAAAGTACATATAATATTAATTTCTTGTGCATTGGCTCTATTTTCTAATAGAATAAATGCACAGGAAATTCGTGTTATAGATAACAAAGGTACTATTGAAACAGTAAATAATAATCGAGTATTTACATCGGCAACGAACCCTAACAACCCTACTATTATCACTTTAGAAAATGATATTTGGTTTGACACTAGTGCGACTCCTAATATTGTAAAAATATGGGACAAAACATCTAATGATTGGAAAATAGTAAATGATAACACACCACATACAGGTACAACTGGCTCAGTTTTTTTTGCCAATACTGATGGTACTCCTACAGAAGACAATGACCAACTTTTCTGGAACAATTTAACAAAAAGTTTATATATAGGAAACCCACTTGTGGGCACAAATAAATTAAACGTAAATGGTACTATAAGAACATCGGGGTTAAATAATGCCGATGGCACAGTTGGATTACCTTCTTACAGGTTTTTTAATGATTCTAACACAGGTATGTATAGTGATGCTAACGATGAATTAAAATTTTCAACAAATGGTACCAACGCTTTAACAATTAACGCAAACCAAGATGTCAGTATAAATGAAGACTTAAGTGTTACTGGGGCCTATAATGATAGCAGCTCAGATTCAGGAACTAATGGCCAATTTCTTTCATCAACAGCCACTGGTACTAATTGGGTAGACCCTAACATAGTTGCTGTTATAAACAAAACAACTGATTACACCTTAGAACTTACCGATAATGGTAAAGTTTTTACATTTAATAGCGCTACAGATGTTACACTTACTGTTCCTAACGGATTTCCTATTGGCTACAATATAAGCATATACCAAATAGGTGCAGGCCAAGTAACAATAGTTGGTGGTGCTACAATTTTAAACAGACTTTCAAGATTTAAAACAGCAGGAACTAATGCTGGAGTCGGATTAATAGCAACAGCTGCTGATATATTTCATTTAACTGGTGATTTAAAAAGATAATTTATGAATAAATATATTCTAAATATTCTTGTATTATTTACAATATCTGGTTATGCACAAATAGCTAACTATAACCAGTTTCCTAAAATGAAGCCTCATCATATACTAGATGATAAATTAGATAATATTAGTTTTGCTTTTTCTATGCGTGTTCTTGAAAGTGATTATAACGGACCGATTGTAAGATTAAGAAAAACGGTTATCTTACTAGGGGTAGTAGTACAAGAAGAAGAAGATTTTGGCTGGGGCGATAATGATATTGTAGATATTGAAGCAATAAATGCATGGCGCGGTACAAGTGAAGTATTTGTTCGTACCTGGTATGATCAAAGTGGTTTAGGACGAAATGCAGAACAAGCACTAACTGTAAGTCAACCCAGATTTTACCCAGATGCAAGCACTCCCTATTTTCAAGGAGATGGTATTAATGATCACTTAACAATTGATACACCAAACGGTATACAAAACCTTACCAATAATGGAAACGAAGGTACTGTTATCGGCATAATGAGAGCAACCAATAAAGCACAGCATACGTTTGGTGTTTTGATTAATACCAATAGATGGTCTACTCATATAAATTGGAATGATCAAAATTTATATTTCGACCCAGGTGTTTGCTGTAATAATCCAAGAAATTTTAATAACAGTGCCAACCTTAATGTTTGGGAAATTTATTCATTTATTAGAACCAGCACAAATGTAATCGCTAGATCGGGAGCTATACAAAGGTTTAACGGTACACACACAACAGGTAGATGTACATTAACAGAAGATTTTGCTATTGGTTGGGCTACAGGAAATCAATTAACAAATCATGCAACTACCAGTTTTAATGAACTTATTATGTATAACACAAATATTAATACAGTCCAGGTACAAGATATTGAACTAAACTCAATAACTTTTTGGGGCATTTAAAAAAAAACAAAGTTCTTATGCTAAGAATGAAACAAACATATAAAAAAAAATTGAACATATTTATTTATTTTTTTGCTTTAGTATTTCCTTGTTTTTTATTTGCACAAGAGGTTAGAGTTATAGATAATAAAGGTACTATACAAAATATTTACACTGGCCCCGTAGTTCATACGGGTTCATTTATTATTGATGCTTCAGGAAATAAAATAATTGTAGGTTTACCTTTTAAAGCTTCTCAGATAACATTTGTTGCACATGCTAATATCGAAAATTTATCTATAGATAATGATAATCAAGTTGGTAATAATGATTCAGGCATAAACAACTCATATGGTTCTATGAATGGTTTTGCTAGATTTAATGAAGCTACATTAACCACACCTGCATCAATCACACAAGAAGTAATTTTTGTTGGAGGTAGTGGAAACTCTATTAACGATATCTCTCGTTACTCATCAAACATTAATTGTATTGGTGTACGATATGGAAATCAGAACGGAGATAGCTTAGGTAAAATAACAGCTTCTCTAATTTCTTTTAATGTTAATGGTTTTACAATTAATGTTACTCGCACAGTTAACGCTGTAAATGAGAACCTAGTTGTTTTATATACTGCTTATAGATAACATCAAAATTTAGCTCGATTTGAAGTAGTTTAATACAATATTATAAATCTTAATAATAGTGAATTACAATTAATATTGTAAGATAAATTATAATCTACGACATAACAAAAAGAATATTATAAAATACCGGGGTTTATGAAGTTTTATACATTTTTAATAGTATTTATTTTACCGTTTACAGTTAATTCACAAACTGGATTCAAAAATACAGGAAATGTACAAATGCACAATGGTGCAGAAATTGGTTTTCATACAGATTTAATTAACGAAGGTATTTTTAATAATAATCTAGGTTTAGCAGGCTTTTACAGCAATAATGAAATTCGTGTTATAAGCGGTACGAATTCTCCTGTTTTTTTTAATACAGAGATAGATGCTGTTAATGATATAGAACTACAAATTTCTTTAGGAGTTACCAATGAATTTAGTTTTATAAACGGTAAAATTATTACTAATAAAAACAACACAAATATTGCTTTAGAATATCTAAATCATAATTTTTATGCTGGCGAAGATGATGACAGATTTGTTGATGGATATACAGCTGTATTGGGTTCAAACGAATTTACTTTTCCTATTGGTGATGATAACAGGTTAAGACCAATGCTAATACCATCTCAATCAGAAAGCACCACGTTTAAAGGCGCTTATTTTTATGAAGATCCAAATGTGCCAAGTACATTTAGTGACTCTTTTCTTACAGATCAAAAACAGGTATTCATAGAAAATATAAATGAAAATGAGTTCTGGGATCTTAACGGAGCAACTGAAACAACCGTTACATTAACTTGGGATATTTTAAGTGACATTAATAACATTACAAATAACATTAATGAATTGCGTGTAGTTGGCTGGAGTAAAACTATTAATAAATGGATTGACTTAGGAAGCACCAACGTAAGTGGTGACTTAAATGAAGGCTTAGTTACATCAAACGCCTTTATACCTAATGATTACGAAATAATTACAATCGGTTCTGGTGTTGCTGATGGTAATTTAAATGATGTTAATATTATATTTACACCTAACGGAGATACCACAAACGAAACTTTAGTATTTGAAGGTTTAGATCAGTACAAGAAAAATACACTTGAAGTATACAATAGATGGGGTAATATTGTATACAAAAAAACGAATTACAAGAATAACTGGAACGGAAAGTCTTTTGGTAGAGCAACTATAAAAGCCAATAATGATTTACCAGTAGGTACTTATTTTTATCGTTTAAGGTTTGGTGATGATAGTCTATCTAAAATACAGAGAGGTTGGGTGTATATTCATAGGTAAAACTATTACTCTATAAATGCTTTTTTTGGTGTTGTTGGATTGTATCCAAAATCTGCATCAGGCAACTCTATTTCTAATTGACTTATTATAAAACCTATACTAGCAAAATGATGTACCGCGTGGGTATGTGCTTGTATTAATGCACTTGCTAAAGTATAATTTGCCGTAATTTTACCTGTTCCTAAATCATCTGTAACAGCTATAATAATATCATAATCTGTAATTTCTAAAGAATGTAATTGCCTAAGTACATCGTTAAAATATTCAATTCCGAATTTAGTTTGTTCTTCTGCTAACTGATTTCTTTCTCTATCTGAAAAATCAACAATATTATCTTCTAATCCGTTAAAAAGACAAGCAAAAACATCTAAAACGTGCCGCATATTAGCACCAATACTCGAATAGTATGGAGCAATTGATTTATTACTGTATTGCTCATCAGAAATAGCATTTAATAATTTTATTCCTCTTTGCAGATTTTTATCAATAGCTTCAATCATTTTTCACTAGGGGTTTAATAGTAATATCTATAAATATAGACTTTTTTAAGTCTAAAATAAAGTATTTCACAACTATCACATAACACACTACAAAACAACACCATACCGTTAAAAAAACAAATCCTAATACTTAATTACAAATAGGAAAATATATTTTTGGCACGTTCTTTGAAAAATATCAATCAAATGCGGAAGCCGAAAAGCAAATAGAGTAAGCGAAACCCTAAATTTATTAATTATGAAAAAAGGGATACTTTTAATATTAGCAATTATGTCATTAGCATCAGTGAGTGCTGAAAACATAAATACATCAACAAATAAAGTTGAATCTGTAAATCGTTATAACGACGCAGTTACCTTTATCGAAAGAGATATACAGTTTCACGTATTTTTAAATGGAGATTTTGATTTTGACACACACTATAATAACACAAGATATAATGGTGTACGTATAGAGCGAGATCGTAGCGGAAAAGTAAGAAGAGTTGGTAATGCTTTTATCAATTATGATTCTAGAGGAAATGTAAAACGAATTGGTAGTATTTATATTGATTATAGATATGGAAAACTATCAAAAGTTGGAAATTTAAATATTAAGTATGATCGTTGGAACAATCCTCGTTTTTATGGAAACGTAAGGTATAATAATCATTATAATGATGATCTATATTACAGCAACGGAGGTATAGATATTGATATTAACATTGGTAGCATATTTAATTATAACGATGCGTATTTTTACAAAAGAGACTTTAGAAAGAATTACAGAAAGTATAGAGAAGATAAAAAATTCTTTTATTACAGAGCCGTTCCTAATGCAAAAACCGGAAAAAGAGGTAAGCTTATAAAGAGGCGTAAAAATAAAAATTATTCAAAAAAATATCACAAAAAAAGAACAACTCCTGAGCAAAAAGGAAGGTCTAAAAGGAATAGATAAAAACAAAAAATCCTCATCAATTATGATGAGGATTTTTTAATAGTATTTATTGCCATTATTTAGCAACATTAACAGCTCTTGTTTCACGAATCACAGTAACTTTTACTTGCCCTGGATACGTCATATCATTCTGTATTTTTTGTGAAATATTAAATGATAATTCAGCTGCTTTAGTATCATTTACCTTAGCACTTTCTACCATTACTCTTAATTCACGACCTGCCTGAATAGCATATGCTTTTTGCACACCACTAAATCCGAAGGCGATATCTTCTAAATCTTTTAAACGTTGAATATAAGAATCTAATACCTGACGACGTGCGCCTGGTCTTGCTCCTGAAATAGCATCACAAACCTGAACGATAGGTGATAATAAACTCTTCATTTCTATCTCGTCGTGGTGAGCTCCAATGGCATTACAAACATCTGGTTTTTCACCAAACTTCTCTGCCCATTGCATTCCTAATAAAGCATGCGGTAATTCACTTTCTGTTTCTGGCACTTTACCAATATCATGTAATAAACCTGCACGTTTAGCTGCTTTAGCATTTAAGCCCATTTCTGATGCCATAATACCACAAAGATTTGCTACTTCACGCGAGTGTTGTAATAAATTCTGACCATAAGAAGAACGGTATTTCATACGTCCAACTATTTTTATTAATTCAGGATGTAAACCGTGAATTCCTAAATCAATAACAGTACGTTTACCAACTTCTATAATTTCTTGACTAATTTGTTTTTCTGTTTTCTTAACAACCTCCTCAATTCTTGCTGGGTGAATTCTTCCGTCTGTTACTAATTTATGCATTGATAAACGAGCAATTTCTCTACGAACAGGATCAAAACAAGATAAAATAATTGCTTCAGGTGTGTCATCTACAATAATTTCTACTCCGGTAGCGGCTTCTAAAGCACGAATATTACGTCCTTCACGACCAATAATTCTACCTTTAACATCGTCTGATTCTAAATTAAAAACAGATACACAGTTTTCTACAGCTTGCTCTACTCCTACTCTTTGTATTGTATTTAATACAATTTTACGAGCATCTTGTTGCGCTGTCATTTTAGCTTCTTCAACAGCGTTTTGTACAAACGACATTGCATCTGCTTTTGCTTCATCTTTTAAAGATGAAACTAACTCTGTTTTCGCATCTTCTGCTGATAAGCCAGAAATTTGCTCTAACATATCTACCTGACGTTTGTGTTGTTTCTCTAAATCAGATTCTTTTTTATCTAAAAAATCTAATTTATAATCAAAGTCTGCTTCTTTCTTCTCTACAGATTTGTTTAATTTTTTATTTTTATCTAATTCAGAAGAAACTTGACTTTCTTTATCTCTAATTCTCTTCTCAACATCAGACATCTTTTTTTCTCTAGAAAATATTACCTTTTCATGCTCAGATTTTAGCTCTATAAACTTTTCTTTGGCTTGTAATATTTTATCTTTTTTTATTGCATCAGCCTCTACTTTGGCCTCTTTCACAATATTTCTCGCTTGCTTTTTTGTTTCTTGTATTAATTTATTAGCGGCCGATTTTTCTAATACCTTAGCGATTACAAAACCTATTGCTATACCTATAATTCCTGCTAATACAGGAAATAATATTCCATCCATAATTTTAATTTGATTGTATAAAAAAAGCCTACATTAATATGGGTTTTATAAACTCCGAAAAAACAGGTTTAGGACTAACTGGCTTATCAAGGATCCGATCTAAAATCGGCTTGCTTTACGAACCAAGACTCATCCTTTCTAAATAAATAGTGTTGAGTTTAACAAACAATGTACTAATGTAGGCAGTATATTAATAATGTATTTTAAAGAACGTTACAAATGCTTATCTAACAAGTTAGCTAAATCATTTATTTTATTTATTACTTCAGTATTTTCTTTAGTATTGGTTAAAGATACTATTTCTGATTTCGATGCAAATTGCAATGCGCACATTGCCAATACATCTTGTTTATCTGATACTGCATAACTTTGTTCAAACTTAGCAATTAAATCGTTAATGTTTTTTGCTGCACTACGCATCCCTTGTTCTTCATCTGTGTTTTCTACACTCAACGGGTACGTTCTTCCTGCAATTACTACATTAACTTTAATCTTTGCCATGTAAAGAACTTTTTATGAATTCAAAAGAGTAATGCATTTATCAATCTCTCGAACTAATGTATTTATTTTGAGTTTTGTTTCTCTTGTATTTTCGTTACTGCCTTCTATAGTTTTAGCAATTTTTAGCAATTTATATTCTTCTTGCTCTTTATTTAATTCTTGCTGTTTTTCTTGTAATAAAATTTGTAACTCTGCATTATTTTGAAGCAATACTTGGTTTTCTTCTTTTAAAAATTCATACCTCGAAAGTAGATTTTTTAACTTATCTTCCAGTAAATGAATTGCTTCTAAAGGGTTACTCATTTATTTGTGAGAATAAAACTATACTTACAAAGTTATCAATATAGAACTTAAATAACAACTATTTTAATGTTTTTTTAACAACACTACTGATTATAAGACATCTAAGTGTTTTAGCTTATTTTTAGTATTTTTGTTTTAAAACCGCTATATCTTGAAATTTTATTTTTCTATTATTTTTTTAGTATTCTATTATACAGTTAATGCACAAAAGCAATACCCTAAAAATTACTTTACTTCTCCTTTAAAAATACCGATTGTTTTATCAGGTACTTTTGGTGAATTAAGAAGTAACCACTTTCATTCGGGTATCGACATTAAAACTCAAGGTAAAGAAGGTTTACCAATTTACGCAGCCGCAAACGGATATGTTTCTCGCATAAAAGTATCGCAATATGGTTTTGGTAAAGCAATATACCTTAAACACCCTAACGGATATACAACGGTATACGCGCACCTTAAAAATTTTAAACCTGTTATTCAGCAATACGTTAAAGGAATTCAGTACAAGAAAAAGAGTTATCAAACGGGTAACATATTTCCGAAGCAAGATCAATTTCCTGTTAGCAAAGGTCAAATTATTGGTTATAGTGGTGACACTGGTGGCTCTGGCGGACCACATTTGCATTATGAAATTAGAGATACTAAAACAGAACACATTATAAATCCTTTACATTTCGGAATAACTGTAGCTGATAACACAGCTCCTAGTATTAAAAAAATAATGGCTTATCCTTTAAACGAACAGTCACGAATTAATAATTCTAGCTTAAAATCGGTTTTATCATTTAAAAAAATCAGTGAAAATAATTTTATTAGCGAAAGTATTACTGCTAGCGGAATTATTGGTTTCGGAATTAGTGTTTTTGATAGATTAAATGGCGCTTTAAACAAAAACGGAATTTATAGTTTAGAGATGAAAGTAAATGGTAGCAGAGTTTATTATCACGATGTTGAAACTTTTTCTTTTTCTGAAAGCAAATACATCAATTTATTAATTGATTATAAACACTACAAAACGTACAGAACTAAAGTACAAAAAACACATAAGGTAGATGCCAACAAATTAAGTTTATATGAAAACTTAATAAACAATGGTAAAATACTTGTTGAAAAAAACGCAAGCTATAATGTTGAAATTATTGCTAAAGATTTTAAAAACAATACTGCCTCTGTTAAAATACCTGTAAGAGGTGTAGAAAGTAATTTAGTATATCAACAAAAAGACACTACAAATTATAAAATTGTTGCTAAAAACTTTCAAAAATTTACGCTTAACAATGTAACCGTTGCTTTTCCTAAAAACACTTTTTACGAAGATTGTTTTATCGATTTTTCTTTTAAGGACGGTATTGCTAAAATTCATAACAAAACAAAACCAATAGACAAGCGCTACACATTAACTTTCGAAACCTCTTTTTTAAACGAGCAACAAAAACAGCAAGTATATATTGCCAATGTTACAAACACTAAATACCCCAGGTATGTTTCTACAAGAAAAAATATCAATAAAATATATACTACCACGAAAATTTTAGGAGATTACACATTGCTTTATGATACTGAAAAGCCCACCATTAAGTTGTACAATTTTAATGACAAACAGTGGATATCAAAAAATAAAACTTTAAAAGTAAAAATTAAAGACAGCGATTCTGGTATAAAAAATTACCGTGCAACCATAGATGGCAGCTGGGTATTAATGGAATACAACCATAAAAAAGGAATTCTTACGTACGATTTTACAGATAAAAAGTTGGTTGGTAGCAAACATCTTTTTAAACTTGTAGTTTCTGACAATGTTGGAAATATAAAGACTGTTACCGCAACATTCTTCAAAAAATAAACTATAAAACCCTTGAAAAAACTACTTTTTTTACTGCTATTCCCTTCATTAATTTTTGCTCAAAAAACAGCAATTGTAAAAGGTACCATAACTAATAAATTTAACATTCCTATAGAAGGTGTGGCCATTACATACCTATCTGGAGGAACTACAACCAACGCCAACGGAGATTATACTTTTACCATACCCATGCGTAAAACGGTTGCCGTAACATTTAGTCACGTTTCCTACAAAACGATTACAAAAAAATTTACTTCGAGAGGTAAAAAAACATTTAACTTCTCTCCTTCTCTTACTTTTAAAACAGAACAATTAGAAGAGGTTAGTCTTAAAAACCTAAAAAAGGAAGCACAAGGAATTACAAAAATCGACACAAAAAAAGTTAAGAAAATTTTAGGTGCCAACGCAGGTGTAGAAAATATTTTAATGACCCTGCCAGGTGTTAGCAATAATAACGAATTAAGTACTCAATATAATGTTCGTGGTGGTAATTTTGATGAAAACTTAGTATATGTAAACGGCATAGAAGTATATCGTCCGTTTTTAATACGTTCGGGGCAACAAGAAGGCCTTAGCTTTATCAATCCGCAAATGGTGCAAAATATTAATTTTTCCGCAGGCGGATTTCAAGCAAAATACGGCGACAAACTTTCTTCTGTTTTAGACATCACGTATCGCAAACCAACGGAATTTGGTGCTCAGCTAGACATAAGCTTGTTAGGCGGAAGTTTTACGATAGAAGATACTTTTTTAAATAATAAGTTAAGTGCCATTGTTGGTGTTCGTTATCGCGATAACAGTTTGTTTGTTAACAGTAAGCAAGTAGATGTAAATTTTAAACCAACTTTTACCGACGTACAATCTTTTTTAACCTACAAAGCAACCGATAAAGTTACTTTCAATTTTTTGAGTAATTTCTCTCTAAACAATTATAATTACGAACCATTAACAAGAAAAACACGTTTTGGTACGTTGGTAAATCCGTTAGAATTAATTGTTTTTTATCAAGGGCAAGAAAAAGATCAATTTAAAACACTTTTTGGTGCTTTTTCTACCGATTATCAAGTAAATGATAACATAAAAATTACAGGAACCATTTCTTCTTTTAATACGCAAGAAGAAGAATATTTTGATATTGCCGCTTCTTATAATTTAGGAGAAGTGGATAGTAATATTGGATCTGAAAATTTTGGAGAGGTCGCTTTTTCACAAGGAATCGGGTCGCAAATTAACCATGCCCGCAACGATTTAGATGCCTTAATAAGTAATATTCAACTTAAAGCCACTTTAAAAGATGGTAAAAACGAATGGAAAACAGGCGTAAAATATCAAACAGAAAATATAAAAGATCGCATACGTGAATGGGAAATGATAGATTCTTTAGGTTTCACCGTACGTCCGCCAAACCTTACTGGTAACAATCAACCTTACGAACCTTTTACAGGACCCATCGAACCGTTTAATACTGTTAGAGCAGATAATGATGTAGATATTAATCGTGTTTCGGGCTTTTTACAATTCAGCAGAAAAAGTAATTGGAAAAATCATCAAATATGGATGAATGTTGGTGTACGCGCTCATAAATGGAGTGTAAAAACTACTAATGAAAGCGCTGAAAATCAAATTATATTTAGTCCAAGAGCTCAGTTTGCTATCAAACCAGATTGGGATAAAGATATGTTGTTTCGAATCTCTGGTGGTTGGTATTCTCAGCCTCCGTTTTATAAAGAGTTAAGAGGTTATAACGGCGATATTAATCCGAAGGTAAAAGCCCAAAAATCAATTCATTTAGTTGCAGGTAATGAGTACAGTTTTACCATGTGGCAACGTCCTTTTAAACTAACAACCGAGTTGTATTATAAAGATTTATCTGATGTAAATTCGTATTCGGTAGACAATGTTCGTATTCGTTATAGAGCAGATAATGTAACTGATGCTTATGCCTACGGATTAGATATTCGTTTAAACGGAGAATTTGTACCTGGTAACGATAGTTGGGTAAGTTTTGGTTATTTAAAAACCGAAGAAAACATCAACAACCAAGGATATATTGCAAGACCAACGGATCAGCGCTTAAAATTCGGTGTTTTATTTCAGGATTATGTTCCTAATATACCTGATTTAAAAGCCTATTTAAATATTGTTTATAATACAGGGCTTCCGGGTGGCGCTCCTGCTTATTCAGATGTATATCAATATCAAAATAGATTAAATGATTACAAACGTGCTGATGTAGGAATATCCTACGTATTTACAGACGCCAACAAAAAAAGACCGACTGGTTTTTTGCGTAATTTTAAAGAACTAACTGCTGGTTTAGAACTTTTTAATTTATTTGATATCAGAAATTCGATAACCAATACCTGGGTTCGTGACGCCTACAGCAAACAACAATACGGAATTCCGAATTACATGACAGGTAGAGTTTTAAACTTAAAAATAGGAATGCAGTTTTAATATTCTTGAAACCATCCAGCAAAAAACAAACTACTGATTTAAAATAACTTAACTAAAATTAACTACATATATTATCAATCATTTTGTATATTTGGTAGTATATGAAAACTGAATCAACACCAAAAAAAGTAATTTCTGTAAAAAAAACATTGCATAGAAAAAAAGTAGTTTTATTACTAACTTTTAAATATGATGATGTTATAATTAACCATATTAGGAGTTTAAAAAAATTTACTTGGAGTAAAACTCTTCAAGGATGGGTTAGCCCTTTTACTGATAAAACATTTTCTGACATACAACGTCTTTTAAGTGATATTGCTGATATTAAAGTAGATGAATCGGTTACTAAAAAACTATATCACAGAGGTGTAAAAACCGAACGTAAACTTACAAGCGCGAACAAAGAAATTATTCGGAATTATGTAAAGTATTTGCGAGGTAAACGTTACAGTGAAAGCACGGTGCTTACGTATTTTACTTTTATTGCTGATTTTATTGATTTTAGTCAGCCTGCACCAATCGAATCACTCACCAATAAGAATGTTGAGTTATTTATTGAAGCTATTTTTATTGCTAGAAACTACAGTATAAGTTCGCAACGACAATTTATAAGCGCATTAAAATTATTTGTTGCCTACTACCCTACTTGCAAAATAGAATCTCTTACTTTAGAAAGACCTAAAACCTCTAGAAAACTACCTGCTGTTTTATCGCAACAAGAAGTTGTAACTTTATTACAGGTTACCAAAAACTTAAAACATCGCGCTATTTTGGCAATGTTATATTCTGCCGGATTGCGAATTGGAGAATTAACCAAACTCGAGTTAAGACATATTGATGTTACTAGAAGACAATTATTTGTACAAAACGGAAAAGGAAGAAAAGACCGGTATGTAATTTTAGCAGACAGTTTTTTACCTTTATTACAAAACTATATTAGCACTTATGTGCCGAAACGTTTTTTTGTTGAAAGCCCAACCGGAACAAAATATTCTGAAAGTAGCATTCGAAAATTCTTGCACACCTCTACCCGACTTGCCAACATAAAAAAACATGTTACTCCGCATACATTAAGGCACAGTTATGCTACACATTTATTAGAAAACGGTATTGGTTTACGTCATATTCAGGAATTATTAGGCCATGCAAAGCCAGAAACAACGATGATTTATACACACGTAGCTAAAAAGGATTTATTAGAAATAAAGAGTCCGCTAGACACTATATTATTGAGTCTACAAAAAAACACTTCAGAATCAGATCAGTTTTTAAACTCTAGAAAGGTTTAAGAAAAATAATGCCAATTATTTTTATATATTAGTAGCTCTTAAAAAAACATTTTATTGCTATGAAATGCATTTTTTAAGAGCTGATAAACAAGAACAAAAGTTCCTTTTATCGGGAACTATATATTAAAAAAGAGGAAGTTATTTCTCTATATAACGAGTTAGGTTTCATTAACGTAAAATCGTTAAAAATTAGGCTTTTAGTTTTTAAAGTG
>NZ_JAQJCU010000009.1:0-131692 GCF_029125915.1 Tenacibaculum bernardetii | reverse complement strand
GTGGATTCGATCCGGTTAATGTGATTACAGGTTCAGTAGTATCTTGAACTGTTACAGCTCTTGTTACTTCTGTTGCTTCATTTCCTGCGGTATCACTTACATTATAGGTTACTGTATAAGTTCCTGGTGTACTCATATCAACTGCACTCGCATCGATAACAACCGTTAAGCCTGTCTCACAATCGGTTACTGTAGCTCCTTCTTCGATATAAGTAGCACATGATTCTAAAGTCATTGCTGCTGCTCCTGTTAATGTGATTACAGGCGGTGTCTTATCCTGAACAACGACTTCGAATGTACATGGTTCTGATATGTTGTTACAATCATCTTTAGCTATTGCTGTAACAATTGTTGTTCCTTCTGGAAAATTATATGGAAAATTAATTGGGATTCCATTAACTTTATATGTTATCGTTGCTTCACTACAAGTATCCATCGCTGTGGCAATAAATGTACCTTCATAGGTACACGAATTTTCGTCTAAATTATAACTAGTTGATACTATAGGGCAAGTAATTATTGGTGCTCCTGTATCTTTAATGGTAATCACTTGAACATACTCATCGCTTTTTCGTCCACAAATATCTGTAAATGTCCATGTGTTAGTGTAAGTTCCAATAGTAGGACAATTATTAGATTCAATAAAGTCTCCTGAGACTTTAGTTATTATTAAATCACAACTTAACGTTGGTTTTAATAATTGAGCGGCTTCTAATTCACCTGTATCATCACATGATATTTTTCTATCTAATGAATTTACTACTGTAACCCAATCTGCTTCTGCTGGACGGTTAATTTTAATAGTTATAGGTTTTTCATCTCCAATACCACAATTAATCGTAGTACTTGAGCTTTTTGTAGTTTGTGTGTTTGTATTCTTTATTCCTTTATAAGTTGCTTGCATTTGTAACTGAAACTCTTCAGAACATTTTGTTTCTAAAAAATAACATTGCTCTTTTACTTTTACTTGGTAATTTATAGCATATGCTTGATCTGCAATATCTGTAATTCCGTTCACAGAAGTAAACGTTAATTTTCTTGTTGTTGAATTATAATTATAAGAAACACCTGTTGGTAAAGATGTTATTGGCTCAATTAAATCTACTTCTTCTGGAATATCAACAGCTGTAACTAAATCTTTAACGTTATCGTTCCCATTGTTTTTAATTTGAAAAGACATGTTTACCAAACTACCTACATTAACAGAAGCTCCATTAGCGGGAGTGCTCGATAAAACTAAAGGTGCTAAATCTGGCTTCCAAACATCAACAGAAAGTCCTATTAAAAATAACCCATAAGTTTCTTGATCTGAGATTAGTTTTATTTTAGCAGATTGTTGATTATTACCAATAACACTATTATTGGGGTTACTTAAAGGAAATACATCAGCATCAAAACCTAATGTGTTTTCACTTGATGGGTATCTGTTTGTAAAATTATTTCCGTTTTTTGTTATCTTACTATTAAAAAAATTATTAGCACTTCTTACTACTTGATTTGCACTATTACTATAAGATAAATTTTCCCAAGTATTATTAACTTTTTGAATTTGTAATTTATCGCCTGATAAATCTCTATCCCCTTCTAAAGCCCCAATTACAATATCAGCATTTACTTGTTGATTTCCTGGCAAAGTTGTAAAACCTGTAAATGATATTGTTAATTCACCTAAGTCTTTTGTCATGTGACCGTAACCATCAAATAATGAAATATTCTTAGCTGGTAGCACTGGGCTTTCATATATAAAAACAATTTGCCATCCTCCTGAAGTTCCTGTATTACCACCTCCATGAGATGTTAAACCGCCTTTTTTGGCTCTTACATTTGCTACTTGATAAACTCCGTATGCTGAATTTAATGAACTTACCTGATTTGTTATATCTTTAAAACAAACATAAGGATCGTTTACAAAATGCTCTGTTCTTCCTCTGTAAATAACTTCATCAGCTGTAATTGTTTGATAATTTACTTCGCCTGGAAGTTTTATTTTAACTTGATTATAATTCCAATTTGGTTCATCTTCTAAATCATCTTCTTCCATATCAGCAGCAGCCCAATATAAATAGGCTTTTTTAATACCTAAACAAGCTAATGATGGTTCTGGATTTATAAATTCTGCATTACTAGAATTAAATGTGTTTTCATTATCAATATCAACAAAAACGTTATTCGTAAAATCGTGATTCCCTGCTGATCCATTATAATTATCTGATTTATGTCTTGATAGTACGTTATTTGCAATCATCGTTACATTACCATTTACGGCTTCTGAAAAACGAGGTTTAAAAGTTGCTTTTTCCTGAGCACTAATATTTCCTATATTAAAAAGAAACACCAAGCCTACAGAAAATAAAATTAAGTGAGTAATTTTTTTCATAATTAAAAGAGTTTAATAAGCATTAGTAAGCGCTTAGTTATAGTTCTTGGTATTTGGTATAAATGTTTTTAGAGTTAACTTAGCTGAAGAAGAAATCTTGGCTGAGTTATTTTTAAAGGAAGATGATTGGTTTTTATAAACCTCAATTTGAGAGCAATTCCAGCTATCTAATATAGAATTATAAGGCTTCGTTATTTTTATGTGAAGTATTTTTTTGCTATTTGAGGCTATACTAATAGCGTTTTTAATAGATATCATGTTCTCATCAAACAACGAATATTCTAATGCTGTTTCTATGTTTTTTTGATTTTTACACAAAGAATTAGAAACAACTATATTGTACAAAGCTGTTTCTTTACTGGTATTCTTAATTTGAAATTTGTGTATTTGTTCTTTTTTTGAATTCGGTGCTTCACTATATTTTAATAATGAAATTTCTACTTGACTCTGAGAACTCATTAAAAAAACATTAAAAAAAAGAAAACTGATTGCTAGAGTAATTTTCTGTTCCATATTTACGCATTTTATTTATTTAAGATTTAAACCTTTATAACTTTGGCTATAAAGAAGGGATCAATAACAGGGATAAAAGGGAAATATAATTGTAAGCGTGTACTATTTATTAAATCATAAAAAATATGACTTAATAGTTAGGGTATTTTTTTAAGGAGGATTAAAAATTAATACTAATAGGGTTTAAGTATTAATTATAAGAGGTAACCATTTTTTAGGTCTTTAAAATGGATATATCAAATGTAGTATATATTTTTAGTTATAAAAAACAAGATTTAAATAAAAGGGGATTTTCCCCCTCTTTGTATAGGAAAAAAAATCCTCTCCAATAAATGATATATTTTAATTGTTAATCGGTAATTTTGTAATATGATTCAAAACGATACAATTATTGCTATGGCAACTCCATCTGGTGTTGGAGCTATTGCTGTTATTAGACTATCAGGAGAAAATGCTATTACTATTGTCGATAGTTTTTTTAAATCTGTAACCAATAAAAAATCATTATTGAATCAGAAAACACATACCATTCATTTAGGCCACATTGTTAATAATACAACTGTCTTAGATGAAGTTTTAGTCTCTGTTTTTAAAAACCCACGTTCTTATACTGGTGAAAATGTAGTAGAAATTTCGTGCCACGGATCTGTTTTTATTCAGCAAGAAATCATTCAGTTATTTTTAAAAAATGGCTGTAGAATGGCAGATAATGGTGAGTTTACAATGCGTGCTTTCTTAAACGGAAAAATGGATTTATCGCAAGCGGAAGCTGTAGCAGATGTAATTGCATCAAACTCTGCTGCAAGTCATCAAATGGCTATTCAGCAAATGCGTGGCGGAATTACCAATGAATTAAAAGAACTACGTGTACAATTATTAGATTTTGCTGCTTTAATAGAACTAGAATTAGATTTTTCTGGTGAAGATGTTGAATTTGCTGATAGAACCAAATTTAAGCAATTAGTTGCTAAAATCACTTTTGTTTTAAAGCGATTAATCGATTCTTTTGCTTTTGGTAATGCTATGAAAAACGGAATTCCCGTTGCAATTATAGGAGAACCTAATGTTGGTAAATCAACTTTACTAAACACACTTTTAAACGAAGAAAAAGCAATTGTATCTGATATTGCGGGTACTACGCGTGATGCTATTGAAGACGAATTAATTATAGACGGTGTTGCTTTTCGTTTTATAGATACTGCAGGAATTAGAGAAACTGAAGATATTGTTGAAAACATCGGAATTAAAAAAGCATACGAAAAAGCAGAAAATGCACAATTAATTATCTTTTTAATCGATTCTAATAAATTTTCTTATTCTAGTGAAGAATTTTTACAAGAAATTGAAACGATACAAAAACGTTTTCCTAACAAACGTCTATTAGTAATTGCAAATAAAATTGACACCTTGTCTTGTCATGATTCTGCTGTTCTACAATCAGAAATTGAAAACCTAATTTTACTTTCTGCTAAACAAAAAACAGGCATTGATGAGTTAAAGACAGAATTAACTTCTTTAGTTAATACAGGAGCCTTGAGTAATAATGAAACTATTGTTACCAATTCTCGTCATTTCGAAGCTTTAAATAATGCTTTAACTGCTATTGCTTCTGTGCAACAAGGAATCGATTTAGAAATTTCTACAGATTTATTTTCTATAGATATTCGTGAATGCTTGCGTCATTTAGGTAACATAACAGGTGAGTATGATGTCGACAAAGATATTTTAGGGCATATATTTGGTAACTTCTGTATCGGGAAATAACAACTATATTTTTTCACTATTTACCTTTACATTTTTATTAATATACTATTTACTCAACGTTTAGTATCTTTGTTATTCATATGAAAAAAATTCTCCATAAAACAATATCTTTTTTAATGGCTTTGGTAGTCTTACTATCTACAATGTCGTTTACTATAGATATGCACTTTTGTGGCGATACTTTAATCGATACTGCATTATTTCGCAAAGCAAAAACATGCGGAATGAAAATGCAAAAAGCACCTATTAAAGAATGCTCTATTACAAAGAAAAATTGTTGTAACGATAAACAAATTGCTTTTGAAGGTAAAGATAACTTACAAGCATCTTTTAACTCTCTTAGCTTTGAGCAACAGCAATTTATTACTTCTTTTTTATATACATACATTAACCTTTTTAAAGGGTTTAATAATAACATTTCTCCTTTTAAAACATACAAACCACCACTCGTCACAAAAGAGTTATTTAAATTAGACGAGACGTACTTAATTTAAGTATTAAAACAATAAACTGCATTGTCCTATGATTTTATCATTAGGATAATTTCTTGTATTCGGTATTCTTATAAATACCATTATCTAATTGTTTTAAACATTAAGTGTATGCTAAATAAAAGCATTAAGTTTCTAATAGAAAATAAACTCGTAGCAGTATTATTACTAATTCTTTTTATAGGTTGGGGGACTGTAAACGCACCGTTTAATTGGAATATTAGTTTTTTACCAAGTAATCCTGTTGCTGTAGATGCGATTCCTGATATTGGTGAAAATCAACAAATTGTATTTACCAAATGGGATGGTCGATCTCCTCAAGATATTGAAGATCAAATTACGTATCCTTTAACCACTTCCCTACTCGGTATTCCTGGCGTAAAAACGATTCGTAGCTCGTCTATGTTTGGCTTCTCGAGTATCTATATCATTTTTGAAGAAGACATTGAGTTTTACTGGAGTCGTAGTCGAATTTTAGAAAAACTAAATTCACTTCCAAGTAATTTATTACCAAACGGCGTAAATCCTGCTCTAGGACCTGATGCCACAGGACTGGGTCAGATTTATTGGTATACACTAGAAGGTCGTGATGAAAAAGGTAATGTTACCGGTGGTTGGGATTTACACGAACTTAGAAGTATACAAGACTACTATGTTAAATATGCCTTATCATCTGCAAGTGGTGTTTCAGAAGTTGCTTCTATTGGAGGCTATGTTCAGGAATACCAAATTGATGTAAACCCAGAATTAATGCGTCAATACAATATTGGTTTAAATCAAGTTGTAAAAGCTGTTAAAAGTAGTAATCAAGATATTGGAGCACAGACTTTAGAAATCAATCAAGTTGAATATTTAGTACGTGGTTTAGGATACGTAAAATCAGTTGAAGATATTGAAAATGCAGTGGTAACATCCGAAGACTATACCGCCATTAAAATTAAAGATATTGCTAAAGTATCTTTAGGTCCAGCAACCAGAAGAGGCTTATTAGATAAAGAAGGTGCAGAAGTTGTTGGAGGTGTTGTAGTGGCTAGATACGGAGCCAATCCGATGGAAGTAATTACCAATGTAAAAGAAAAAATAGCAGAACTAAAAGGTGGTTTACCTACTAAAGTATTGCCAGACGGACGCACCTCTCAATTAACAGTTGTTCCTTTTTACGACCGAACTGAACTTATTGAAGAAACCTTAGATACCCTTAACGAAGCATTGATATTAGAAATATTGATTACCATTTTAGTAATTATTGTGATGGTTTTTAACTTAAGAGCCTCTTTATTAATTTCTGGATTATTGCCTGTTGCTATTTTAATGGTTTTTATTACCATGAAACTATTTAATGTTGATGCTAATATTGTGGCATTATCAGGTATTGCAATTGCTATTGGAACGATGGTAGATGTCGGCGTCATACTTGCCGAAAATATGATTCGTCATCTCGACGATAAAAAATTATGTCTTCGTAAAGACGGTACAACATATACAATAAACGAAGTAGTTTATAATGCTACATCAGAAGTTTCAGGCGCTATCTTAACTGCTGTTTTAACAACCATTATAAGTTTTGTACCAGTATTTACAATGATTGGTGCCGAAGGAAAACTTTTTAGACCTTTAGCTTTTACAAAAACAATGGCCTTAGCAGCTTCTTTAGTAATTGCTTTGTTTTTGATTCCGCCATTTGCAGCGTATTTATTCAGGAAAACAACACTTAAAAATTCGTTTAAACATATTATAAATGGAGCGTTAATTATTGCAGGATTTGTAGTTATTATAAGTGGTAATTGGCTAGGTATTGCTGTAATTGCTTTCGGAGTCATAGGCTTACTTGGTGTTCTAGGAAAACTTGATAAGAAAAAAGTTAACCTTACAAACATCATAATTGCTTCGGCTGCTATTGTGTTTCTTCTTGCAGTATATTGGAGACCTTTAGGTTTTAATCGCAGCATTTTAATTAACCTAATCTTTGTGGCTATTATTTGCTTCGGAATTTTAGGCGTATTTTCTGTTTTAAGAATCTATTACGAACAAATATTAAGATGGGCTTTAGCTAACAAACTACTTTTTTTAATCATTCCAACAACCGTTCTTATTTCAGGAGCTTGGATAATGAATAATACAGGTAAAGAATTTATGCCTTCTTTAAATGAAGGTTCTTTTTTACTGATGCCTACTTCTTTACCACATTCTGGCGTAGAAGAAAATAAACGTGTATTGCAACAATTAGACATGGCTGTTGCTACCATTCCAGAAATTAAAACTGTAGTAGGAAAAGCTGGTAGAACAGCATCTGCTCTAGATCCGGCTCCTTTATCGATGTATGAAAACGTGATTCAGTATAAATCAGAATACATGCGAAATGACAAAGGAAAAAGACAGCGCTATAAAGTAAATAATGATGGTTTTTTTGAATTGAAAAATGGAAACCTAATCCATAATAAAAATCTAGTTATCAGTTCGAGCGCAGTCGAGAAGAAAGCGACAAACATTTCGACTGCGCTCAATGTGAAAAACGATCAACTTATCGAAGATAATGATGGAGAATACTATCGTAATTGGCGACCAGAAATTAAGAATCCAGATGATATTTGGAATGAAATTGTAAGAGTTACCAAATTACCAGGTGTTACTTCTGCTCCAAAACTACAACCTATTGAAACGCGATTAGTCATGCTACAAACTGGTATGCGAGCACCTATGGGAATTAAAGTAAAAGGACAAGATTTAAAACAAATTGAAGCTTTTGGCTTGCAACTAGAAAGTCTTTTAAAACAAGCTAAAGGTGTTAAAGTAGAAGCTGTTTTTGCTGATAGAATTGTTGGTAAACCCTATTTATTAATTGATATCAACAGAGAAAAAATAGCGCGTTACGGAATTTCTATTGAAGATGTACAAAGCGTCTTAAAAGTTGCCATTGGTGGTATGGCTTTAACACAAACAGTTGAAGGCAGAGAACGTTATGCAGTTCGTGTTCGCTACCCTAGAGAGCTACGTGGTAATCCCGAAAATATAAAAGATATTTATATTCCTGTAGAAAAAGGAAATCCGGTTCCTTTAAGCGAATTGGCTACGATTCGTTATGAGCAAGGTCCGCAAGTTATTAAAAGTGAAGACACTTTCTTAGTCGGTTATGTTTTGTTTGATAAAATAGATGGTTTTGCAGAAGTAGCTGTTGTTGAAAATGCACAAGCTTTATTTCAACAAAAAATAGATTCAGGAGAATTAATAGTTCCTAAAGGGATCAGTTATAAATTTACAGGAACTTATGAGAATCAGTTACGAGCAGAGAAAACATTATCTGTGGTGGTTCCATTAGCATTAGCCATTATCTTTTTAATCCTCTATTTTCAGTTTAAATCTGTAACCACATCATTAATGGTGTTTACAGGAATTACCGTTGCTTTTGCTGGTGGTTTTATTATGATTTGGTTATATGGCCAAGATTGGTTTTTTAATTTTAATCTCTTTGGCGAGAATATGCGGGAGCTTTTCAATATGAAAACCATTAATTTAAGTGTGGCTGTTTGGGTAGGTTTTATTGCTTTATTTGGTATTGCTACAGATGATGGTGTGGTGATGGCAACCTATCTAACTCAAACTTTTCAACGAGAGAAACCTGCTGATAAAAAAAGTATTCGAATTGCTGCTTTGCATGCTGCCGAGAAACGTATTCGTCCGTGTTTAATGACTACCGTAACTACCATTTTGGCATTATTACCTGTATTAACATCCACAGGAAAAGGAAGTGATATTATGATACCTATGGCAATTCCTATTTTTGGAGGAATGGTAATTGATGTTACCTCGTATTTTATTGTTCCTGTTTTATATAGCTGGAGAGAAGAGCTAAAATTAAAGAGATTAGAGAAAAAAAGAGTTTCTAAAATAGATTAAAAATATATCATGAAAAATATATCCATTATATACAAAACTGTCTTACTTCTTGGTTCTTTTTTCTTTGTTCTAAACACTCAAAGTCAAGAATTAGAAACTTATATCAATAAAGCTTTAGATAATAATCCAGAAATTAAAAAGTTTGAATTGCAATATTCTATTGCTTCCGAAAAAGTAAATGAAGTAAATGCAATACCTAATACTGAGTTTGGTGTTGGTTATTTTATAAGTGAGCCAGAAACAAGAACAGGAGCACAACGTTTTAAGATTTCTGCAAAACAAATGATGCCTTGGTTTGGAAGCATTACAGTAAGAGAAAATTATGTAAGTACTTTGGCTGATGTTAAATTTGAAGATATTGTAATAGCTAAAAGAAGACTAATTTCTTCGGTTTCGCAATCCTATTATACTTTATACGCAAATAAGACAAAACAGTCAATTTTAATTGAAAACATTAAACTGCTTAAAACCTACGAAACATTAGCTTTAACATCTGTTGAAGTTGGTAAAGCATCTGTGGTAGATGTATTGCGATTGCAAATGCGTCAGAATGAAATGCAACAATTATTAGAAATCTTAGATCAACAATTTTTGGCTGAACAAACTAAATTTAATAAACTATTAAATCAGGATAAAGCGATTAAAATTAATGTTATAAATAAATTGAATTTCCCTTCTGAAGATTTTGAAATAGATTCTGATAATTTAGCATTACATCCTGAGTTATTAAAGTATGATAAGTTGTATCAATCTATAGAAAAATCGGAATTACTGAATCAAAAAGAAAGCAGTCCGATGATTGGTTTTGGTTTGGATTATATAAATGTTGAAAAGCGCTCGGAAATGAACTTTAATGATAACGGAAAAGATATTATTATGCCAATGGTTTCTATTTCTATTCCGATTTTCAACAAGAAATACAAATCAAAAAGCAAGCAAAATAAGCTGCAACAACAAGAAGTAGCGACTCAAAAACAAGAACGATTCAATAATTTAGAAACAATTTTAGACAAAGCTTTAAAAGATAGAACCTCAGCAAGAATTAGTTATAAAACGCAAACTAAAAACTTAAAACAAGCTAAAAATGCTGAAACTATTTTGGTAAAAAGTTACGAAACAGGAACAATTAATTTTAAAGATGTTTTAGACATTCAAGAATTACAATTAAAGTTTCAAATGAATCAAATAACATCTATCAAAAAATATTATTTACAAACTACTATTATTAACTATTTAACCAATTAAAATTCTATTATTTATTAACTATAAAATCAATTTAAAATGAAAACAATAAAAACAATTTTAGGAGTATTCGTATTAGGTATTATGCTAACAACTGTATCTTGTAAAGACGCAAAAAAAGAAACTAAAACTAACGAAACCGAAGAAGTAGCAAAGAAAGGAAAAGAACATACATCTGCGTATGTTTGCCCGATGCATTGTGAAGGTAGCGGAAGCGAAATGGAAGGTGAATGCCCTAAATGCGGAATGGATTACGTAAAAAAAGAAGAACATAATGCTAACGAGCATAAGCATTAATTAATATTATCTCTAGCAACATCGTATTAAACATAATGTTGCTAGATTTTACCTATAGTTTATATATTGAATTTTAAAATTAATAAAAATGAAGCACACATATAAAGTATCTAAAATGACTTGTGGCGGTTGTAAAGCATCTGTTGAAAAAAACTTAAACGCTTTAGAAAAAGTAACATCAGCTGTTGTTAATCTTGAAAAAGGAGAAGTAGATGTTAGTATGAATAGTCATATAGCTTTAGACGAATTGCAAAAAGCATTACCTTCTAAATATACTATTTCTATGAAAGAAGATAAAAAACCCTTAGTTTCTTCTCAACCTTCAAGCTTTACAACTGAAGGAGAAAAAACGAAACTTCAACAACTAAAACCACTGTTACTTATCTTGTTTTATATAACCGTTGCTAGTGTATTATTACATTATAAAAATTGGAGCTGGAGTGAATTTATGCTCGATTTTATGGGTTTATTTTACATTGTATTTAGCTTTTTTAAAATGTTAGATTTAAAAGGATTTCCAGAATCTTTTAAAATGTATGATCCTTTAGCAAAACGCATTCCTATTTATGGATGGATTTATCCTTTTATTGAAACAGCTTTAGGTTTAATGCTCTTGATGCGATTTGAAGTAAACATCGCCTTAATCATTACGCTTGTTGTGCTAGGAATAACAACAATTGGAGTAACAAAAACATTATTAGATAAAAAATCAATACAATGTGCTTGTTTAGGAACCGCTTTAAAGTTACCGATGACAGAGGCTACGTTTATAGAAAATACAATTATGATTGTAATGACTTTATTAATGCTCTTAAATATATTTTAAAATGAAGAAAACTATCTTTAAAATATCAAAAATGGATTGTCCTTCAGAGGAAAACCTGATTAAAATGAAGTTATCTGATGTTGATGGTATTAAACAACTTGATTTTAACTTAAAAGATAGAATTTTAACAATATTTCACACAAATAATGCCACCTATATCGAAGAAGCGATAAAGGACTTAAACCTAAAAGAACATAAAATTAGCTCAGAAAAAACAAGCATTACTCTCAATGAATCCAAAACGAGTCAGTCAAAAACTTTATGGACCGTACTCTTAATAAACTTTTTATTTTTTTTAATAGAAATGTATACCGGTATTATTTCAAAATCGATGGGTTTAGTTGCAGATAGCTTAGACATGCTTGCAGATTCTTTTGTGTACGGATTAAGTCTTTTTGCTGTTGGAGGCACTATTTTAAAAAAGAAACGCATCGCAAAATATGCTGGTTATTTTCAAATATTACTTGCTACCATAGGTCTTATAGAGGTTGTACGAAGGTTTATAGGTTTTGAAATACTGCCAATCTTCTCTACAATGATTACAGTGTCTGTTTTTGCCTTAATAGCAAATGGTATTTGCCTTTACATTTTACAAAAATCAAAAAGTAATGATGCACATATGAGAGCAAGTATGATTTTTACCTCTAATGATGTTATCATAAACATTGGAATAATAATAGCGGGTCTATTAGTAAATTGGTCTAACTCTGGTATTCCTGATTTAATAACAGGAATCATTGTATTTGTGTTTGTAATTCAAGGAGCAACAAGAATTTTAAAATTAAGTAAATAAAAAATTACTGTAATGAAAAAATATATAATTTATATAGGGGTATTAGTAATAGGGTTATTATTTGGGTGGTTATTATTTGGTAATTCACCTAATAAAGATACTTCTCATAATCATTCTCAACCAGCTAAAGAAACGAACCAAAAGTGGACCTGCTCTATGCATCCACAAATTATGCAACCCGAAGCTGGCGACTGCCCTATTTGTGGTATGGATTTAATTCCTGCTGAAACAAGTGCAGAAGGATTAAATGCTGATGAGTTTAAATTAACTAAAAACGCCATGGCGTTGGCTAATATTCAAACATCAGTTGTTGGTAATAGTCTTAATGAAGACACTACATTTAAATTAACAGGAAAGATTGGCGAAAATGAAGATGCAAACGTAATACAAGCGAGTTATTTTTCAGGAAGAATAGAACGTTTAAATATTAGCTCAATAGGAGAAGAAGTAAAAAAAGGACAACTATTAGCTACTATTTATTCACCTGAATTATTTGCAGCCCAACAAGAGTTAATAACAGCTTCAACACTAAAAGAATCACAACCTGAATTGTATAAAGCTGTGCGTAATAAATTAAAACTTTGGAAAATTTCTGAAAATCAAATTAATCAAATTGAAACATCGCAAAAAGTAGCAAAGAATCTTCCTATATATGCAAACGTTTCAGGTACTGTGTCTGAAAAACTAGTAGCACAAGGCGACTATGTGAAACAAGGACAAGCTTTATTAAAAATAACAAATCTAACTACCGTTTGGGCTTTATTTGATGTGTATGAGAATGAAATCTCGTTATTTAAAAAAGGACAAGATATTACGGTTACCACCAATGCTTATCCGAATAAAAAGAATAAAAACAAAATAGCTTTTATAGAACCAACTTTAAACACTAAGACGAGAACAGCTAAACTTCGTGTGGTGTTAAATAATAAAAATAGAGAATTTAAAACAGGAATGTTTGTTGAAGGAAATATTAAGAGTACAATCTCTAAAAAGAAACAACTTTTAATGATTCCTACATCGGCAGTATTATGGACTGGAGAACGCTCTGTGGTGTATTTAAAAACAAACCCTAATGAGCCAATTTTCGAAATGAAAGAAATTACAATAGGTAAACAATTAGGCAAACAATATGAGGTTGTTGATGGGCTCGTAAACGGAAACGAAATTGTAACCAATGGTACATTTACTGTTGATACTTCTGCACAATTACAAGGCAAAAAATCGATGATGAATAAAACAACTGCTGATCATGAAAAGCATCTAGAAACAAATATATTAAACATCACAAAAAATGAGCGACTTAAAGTACCTGTTAAATTTCAAGAACAATTAAAAATTGTTTTAAATAATTATATTGAACTAAAAGACGCTTTAATTAAAGATGATTTTAATACTGCTACTATTGCTACAAAAAAGACGATCGCTAATTTAACCAAGGTTGATATGAAGCTACTTAAAAAAAACGATGCACATATAAAATGGATGTCTTTTGAAAAGGAAATTAAAGCAGCTCTTAACATGATTTTTAAAGCTACTGATATTAAGATGCAAAGAAATTACTTGAATAGCTTGTCATTAAACTTAATAAGTGCTATTGAAACTTTTGGAATAAACGAGAAAGTGTATAGTCAATTTTGTCCTATGGCAAATAGCGATAAAGGTGCATATTGGTTAAGTAAAGAAGAGAAAGTTCTAAACCCTTATTTTGGCGATGCCATGCTTAAATGTGGTAGTATAAAAAAGGTGATTGAATAATTTATTAAACAATACACTATTCATAATTCAATATTTTTTTAAAATCAATGACAGTTCAAGATTTAGTTGGAGCTTATAACATTATCGGTAACAATCAAGACGCCGAAGAACACACCTACAAAGGTGTACTATCTTTAAGTTTGGATGTTAATAATCGAATTATTGCTGATTGGCTGATTAATGATGAGCAAAAGCAAATTGGAACTGGTTTTTTTAATGATAACATATTGGTTATTAATTTTAAATATAAAGGAACTGATAAAAACACTTATAAAGGCGTTGTTATTTATCGCTGTATATCTAAAGATATTTTAGATGGTTTTTGGTCTGAAAAACATGGTAATCCTTTATATTTAGGTAAAGAACGTTGTTTTAGAATAAAAGAAAATGAACTTTTAAATTAATTTTTTATTATGCAATGCCCTTGTAATCCGTCTAAAAAATATAGTGATTGCTGTGAAAAAGCACATCAAAACATCCAAACCGTCTTAACTGCTGAGGTATTAATGCGATCGAGATACAGTGCTTTTGTATTGGCTGATATTAACTACTTAAAAAAAAGTCACCACTCAAGTATTCGACCTTCTGACAAAGAAAATAAAGAAATTTTACAATGGACAAAATCTGTTGAGTGGATTAAATTAGAAGTGTTAAACACTACAAAAGGAACAAAAAAAGATTTAACTGGAACAGTTGAGTTTAAAGCCTTTTTTATAGAAAATGCTAAAATTGATGTAATATATGAAAACTCTTCTTTTTGTAAAGAAAATAATCATTGGGTATATTTTAAAGCAGATTAAAATAGCTAACTAATAAAAACAACTTGTTTTTTTAAACTTATTTTTTATAGATTTATGCCAAACTAATTTATATGCATAAACCAATACAGGTAACACGTCTTTTCGACTTTCCTTATTATCAACTTAGCCAATATCCACAAGAAAAATGCTTTGTTTCAAAAGAAAAGAATACTTGGATTAATACATCAACAAAAGATTACATTAAAAATGCAAACACCGTTAGTAGCGCTTTATTAAACTTAGGAATAAAGCCTGGAGATAAAATAGCAGTTATTACCAATACCAATCAACCAAAATGGCATATTTTAGATATTGGTATATTACAAATAGGAGCTATTAATGTGCCGCTTTACCCAACTTTTTCTGAAAAGGACTATGCATATGTTTTAAATCATTCAGATAGTATTTATTGTTTTGTTTCTGATAATGATTTATATGAAAAAGTACTTGCAGTTCAAGATCAAACACAACTTAAAAAAGTTTTTACGTTCGAAGATATCGCTACAGATTATAGCTGGAACTCTTTTTTATCTTTAGGAAAAAATGAAGAGAACCAACACCTTATTAACAAAAAAAAAGATTTGATAAAAGCCACAGATTTAGCTACAATAATATATACATCAGGTACAACAGGCACACCTAAAGGTGTTATGCTTTCTCATGAAAATGTAGTTAGTAATATTTTTGCAGTAGCCGAATCACTAGATTTAAATGACCATAAAAAAAGAGCTATTAGCTACCTTCCTATTTCCCATATTTTCGAAAGAGCAGCTTCTTACTATTGCCAATACATGGGATTTGAAATTTATTTTGCCGAAAGCATCGATAAAATCGGAGAAAACCTAAAAGAAGTACAACCTAATTTTATGGCTGTAGTGCCTAGGTTATTAGAAAAAGTTTTTGATAAAATTGTTGATAAAGGAAGTAATTTAACTGGTTTAAAAAAACGTTTATTCTTTTGGTCTTTGAAATTGGCAGAGCAATACAAACCGTATAAAGAAAACGGATGGTGGTATGAATTTCAATTAAAAATAGCTCGCAAACTTATTTTTTCTAAATGGAAAGAAGCTTTAGGAGGAAAATTAGATTTTATGCTTGCCGGAAGCGCACCAATGCAACCTCGTTTAATAAAAACGTTTACTGCCGCAGGTATACCTGTTTTTGAAGGCTACGGAATGACAGAAACGTCACCCGCTGTTTCTGTAACAGATATGCGTAATAAAGGTTTTAAAATAGGTACTGTTGGTAAAGCAATTAAAGATGTTAGTATAAAAATTGCGGCAGATGGTGAGATTTTAGTTAAAGGCCCTAATATTATGATGGGCTATTATAAAAACGAGACGCAAACAAACGAAACTATTAAAAACGGGTATCTACATACCGGTGATATTGGAGAAATAGACGATGATGGTTTTTTAAAAATTACTGATAGAAAAAAAGAAATTTTTAAAACCTCGGGCGGTAAATATATTGCCCCTGCTGTATTGGAAAGCGAATTAAAAAAATCTCGTTTTATAGAACAAATTATGATAATTGGAGAAAGTGAAAAAATGCCTGCTGCTCTAATACAAGTTTCTTTCGATTTTGTAAACGAATGGGCAAAAAGACACAGTTATATACTTAATGATGTAGCTATCAATCAAAAATTAATTGACCGAATTCAAAGAGAAATTGATTACTACAATAAAAAATTTGGAAAATGGGAACAAATAAAACGCTTCGAAATAACTAGTGATGAATGGACTGTTAATGCTGGTCATTTAACGCCTACATTGAAAATGAGACGGAAAATTATCTTAGAAAAATATAAAAATTTATACAAAAAAATATATAATTCTCAATAAATCAACCACTAAGCTAAAACTTGTACAATCGGGGTATTTTACCTATTTTGCAAGGCGCAAAAACATTAACTTTATGTCAATTAAAATTACCCGTCTTTTTGATTTCCCTTATTATCAACAAGAAACTTATAATTTAGAAAAAGCCCTTACCACCAAATACAACGGTAAATGGGAATCAATATCTACCAATGAATATATAGATAAAGCGAACACCATTAGTAGAGGTTTATTGCGTTTAGGTATACAACCTAATGATAAGATTGCTGTAATATCAACAAACAACCGTACGGAATGGAACATATGTGATATAGGTATTTTACAAACAGGTGCACAAAATGTACCTATCTATCCTACTATTTCGAAAGAAGATTACGAATATGTTTTAAATCACTCTGAGTCTATTTATTGCTTTGTTTCTGATGAAGTTGTCTTAGAAAAATTAAATCAAATTAAAGGGAACACTAAATTAAAAGGGATTTTTACTTTTGATGACATTGCTAATGAAAAAAGTTGGAAAGAAATTTTAGAATTAGGTAAAGATACAAGTAATCAGAACGAAGTTGAAGCACGTAAAAATGCAGTTACTTCTGATAGTTTAGCAACCTTAATCTACACCTCTGGTACTACTGGAAGACCAAAAGGAGTTATGCTTTCTCACGGAAACATTGTTTCTAATGTTTTAGCTAGCGAAAAGAGAGTTCCTCTATTATATGGAAAAGAACGCGGATTAAGTTTTTTACCTATCTGTCATATTTTTGAACGCATGATATTGTATTTATATCAATACTGTGGTGTTTCTATCTATTTTGCAGAAGGAATTGATAAACTAAGTGAAAATGCGCAAGAAATTAAACCACATGTAATGACTGCAGTTCCTAGACTGTATGAAAAAATTTATGATAAGATTTATGCTAAAGGAGCTGATTTATCAGGAATTAAAAAAGCATTATTCTTTTGGGCTATCGATTTAGGTTTAAAATACGAACCATACGGAGCTAACGGATGGTGGTATGAGAAACAATTAAGTGTTGCGCGTAAATTAATTTTCTCTAAATGGCAAGCAGCCTTAGGTGGTGAGTTAAAATTAATGGTTTCTGGTTCTGCCGCTTTACAACCGCGTTTAACAAGAATATTTGCTGCTGCAGGAATGCCGGTTATGGAAGGTTATGGTCTTACCGAAACCTCTCCTGTTATCTCTGTAAATGACGTTAGAAATGGCGGATTTAGAGCAGGTACTGTTGGTAAATTAATTGATGGACTAGAGTTAAAACTTGCTGAAACTGGTGAAATTTTAGTAAAAGGACCTAATGTAATGTTAGGGTATTATAAAGATGCTGAAAAAACAGCAGAAGTATTAAAAGATGGTTATTTCTATACAGGTGATAAAGGAGAACTAGATAAAGATGGGTTCTTAACAATTACTGGTCGTACTAAAGAAATGTTTAAAACTTCTGGTGGAAAATATGTTGTTCCGCCATTATTAGAAGGTGAATTAAAACAATCTCGTTTCATAGAACAGGTTATGGTTATTGGTGAAGGAGAAAAAATGCCGGCAGCTTTAATTCAGCCTAATTTTATTTTTGTAAAAGAATGGGCAAAAAGACATAATCTTAAATTCGAAAATAATACCGATTTAATAAATAATCCAAAAGTAATTGATCGTATTCAAGAAGAAGTTACGCTTTGTAATTCTAAATTTGGAAAATGGGAAGCTATTAAGCGATTTGAATTAACCGCTGAAGAATGGTCTATAGATGGAGGACACCTTACTCCTACTATGAAAATGAAACGTAAAATTATCAAAGAAATTTATAAAGATTTATACGATAAAATATATAGATCTTAACTTTATAAAGTGTTGTGAAAGCAACACTTTATTCTTTTTATCATGAATAAATTCACCTCTTTTATTACTGGAGTAAGCAAAGTATCACTACCTAAAAACTTTGATTACCCGCACAACTACACACCACATTCTTTAGCTAAAACAGCGGCTAAAGAACTGCAAGAATATTTAGAAAATCAAACAGATTTTAATCATAATTTTGGATTAAAAAACCCGAATAGCAAAGATGCTTTGGGTAAAATGTTTGGCGTATTGGTCGTTAAAAAAAATGATGGAGAAATAGGTTATTTAGCTGCTTTTTCAGGTAAAATTGCAGAAACTACTCATCATAAAAAATTCGTACCACCGGTATACGATGTTTTAGTTGAAAACGGAGTGTTCTTAAAAACAGAAGAGAAAAACAATCAAATTAATCTTCAACTTTCTGAACTAGAAAGTAATATTGATTATTTAACAATTAAAAAATCATATTTAAAAAGGGTTTCTAGAAATGAAACTCTTTTAAGTGAAGAAAAAAAAGTAATTAAAGCACGCCGAAAATTAAGAAAAGAGCTGTCTAAACAAGACAATCAACTTAATATTAATGAGGAGTTTTATTTACGTGAATATGAAGTTTATTTAAACACTCAAATAGCTTCTCTGCAAGAAGAATACAATAATTACTTATTACAAATACAGCAACTAAAACAACAACGAAAAGAACTTTCTGCAGCTGGTCAACAAGAAATATTTAAACAATATCAGTTTTTAAACGCTAAAAATGAAAAAGAGAATTTATTAAACATCTTTAAAGATTCTACTCAAAATATTCCTGCCGGTGCTGGTGATTGTTGTGCTCCGAAATTACTACAATACGCTTTTTTAAACAACCTCACTCCTATTTGCATGGCAGAATTTTGGTGGGGAAAACCATCGGCTACTGCTGTTCGAAAACACCAACATTATTATTCGGCATGTACCGGTAAATGTAAACCTATCTTACACCATATGTTACAAGGATTAACTGTTGATGACAATCCGCTAATAGCGCAGTTTCAAGTAAAAAAAGAAATAGAGGTTATATTTGAAGATGAGTATCTGCTTGTAATCAACAAACCACACGAATTATTATCTGTAGCAGGAAAAGAAGTTAAAGACTCGGTGTATAGTCGAATTAAAAAGAAATATCCAAATGCTACCGGCCCATTGATTGTTCATCGCTTAGACATGTCTACTTCCGGCATTTTATTGATCGCTAAAAACGAAATTATTCATAAAAATCTACAAGCGCAGTTCATCAACAGAACTATAAAAAAACGCTATGTTGCTTTATTACATGGCTCTTTATATAAAAAAAACGGTGAAATAAACTTACCGCTAAGAGTTGATTTAGATGATAGACCTAAACAATTAGTATGCTACGAACAAGGTAAAAAAGCTCTTACTAAATGGGAGGTTATTGAAGTTGTAGATAGTAAAACAAAAGTATATTTTTATCCTATTACAGGTCGTACACATCAGTTACGAGTACATGCAGCACATCAGTTAGGCTTGAACATACCTATTGTAGGTGATGATTTATATGGAACAAAAGCTAACAGGTTATATTTACACGCAGAAAACTTAAGCTTTAGGCATCCTATCAGTAAAAAAGAAGTACAATTTACTTCTCCTGCTCCATTTTAAATTTAGGCTACGTATTTAGTTCTCTTTAGCGTGCTTAAAATAATGAATGATATTAAAAAGAAAATAGCTAAACATAAAACTGACCATTGCATAGAATCGGTAATTGCATATAACGCTCCGTAAACAGAAGTTCCTAAAACAATTGCTATTTTTTCTGTTACATCATAAAAACTAAAATACGTTGCGTGGTCTTCTGTTTCTGGTAATAATTTAGAATACGTAGATCGTGTTAGCGACTGTATAGCTCCTTGTACCAAACCCAACATACCTCCTAATCCGTAAAAATATAACGCCACATTTTCTTGAGATTTATCTAATGAAAATGCAAAAAAACAAACAAGCATCCATATCGCAATCGTCAATTTTAAAGCTTTAAAATTTCCGTACTTATCTGAAAACCTAGAAAAAATTAAGGCTCCGAAAATAGCTACAACTTGTACCAGTAATATGGTAGCAATCATATTGGTAGATTCTAAGCCTAACTCTGAAGAACCAAAAATAGCCGCCATTAAAATGATGGTTTGTACACCAATACTCAAAAAGAAAAAGGCTAATAAAAATCGTTTTAATGTAGGGTAATTTAACACCTCTTTAAATACAACTTGTAGTTCTTTATACCCTTTCCATATATAATCATTATCAGGTTGTTTGTTATAAATATCTCCTGGTAAACGGCGAAAGGTTATTTGAGCAAAACCAATCCACCAAATACCAACCATCACAAAAGAAAGCCGAGATGCCATACCAGATGTGATTCCTAATGTTTCAGGAAACATAATCATTCCTAGATTTATTATCAATAAAACAACTGAACCAATATATCCATAGATAAAACCTTTTGCACTCGCTCTATCTTGTTGTTCTGGCAAAGCTATTTCTGGTAAATATGCATTATAAAAAACCCAACTTGCCCAAAAACCGATACTTGCTAAAATGGTAAACCAGATACCGATCCAAACCGTATCTACGCCTTCAAAGAAATACAATGCAATTACAGATAAACCTCCCATCCAACAGAAAAATTTCATGAATTTTTTCTTACTTCCTGTATAATCAGCGATTCCTGATAAAATTGGAGAAATAAATGCTACTACTAAAAAAGAAAATGACAATGCATAACTGTACAAGCTATCTGGGTGCTCCCAATCCATTCCTAAAAAACGAACTGTTTTACCTTTTGTTATAGCACTATAGTACAAAGGAAAAACAGCAGTACTAATTACTAAAGAGTATACTGAGTTTGCCCAATCGTAAAATGCCCATGCATTAATTAATTTCTTATCTCCTCTTTTATACATATATCTAATATCTTATAATAAAAAAACCGCTCATAAAATGAACGGTTTGCAATATAATATAAAATAATTTACTCTCTAATTATTTTCCAGGTACATTAAATTTTGCTGCTAATTTTTTTGCTTCTGGTAAATATGACCTAAGTGTATTAATACGTGTTTGATTAGAAGGGTGCGTGCTCATAAATTCTGCCGGAGCTTTTTGTCCCTTTGTTTGTTGACTCATTCTTACCCAAACCTCGGCAGCTTCCGAACCATTATAACCCGCCATTAACATAAACACTAAACCTAATTTATCTGCTTCTGT
Organism: Tenacibaculum bernardetii; assembly: GCF_029125915.1. Taxonomy (NCBI): domain Bacteria; kingdom Pseudomonadati; phylum Bacteroidota; class Flavobacteriia; order Flavobacteriales; family Flavobacteriaceae; genus Tenacibaculum; species Tenacibaculum bernardetii. The sequence continues at coordinate 109,983 of NZ_JAQJCU010000009.1, read as the reverse complement.
TTCGTGACTTCTACTAAAAGGCAACATTACACCTACTTGAGTTCCCAAACCATAAGCTGTATTAAAAATAGCTGAATTTTTACTATTTCTAGTACCTAAAGCTACTGCTGCACCACCTAATTGTTGTAATTGCCCAGTAGACATACGTTCTTGACCATGCTTTGCAAAAGCATGTGCTACTTCGTGCCCCATAACCGCAGCAATACCGTCTTCGTTAGCACAAATTGGTAAGATACCTGTATAAAAAACAACTTTACCTCCTGGTAAACACCAAGCATTTACAGTTTTATCTTCTACTAAATTAAACTCCCATTTATAGGAATCTGCTTCAGATTTCATTCCGTTTGCTCTCATGAAACGATCTACAGCTTCCGAAATATTTTTACCTACTCTTTTAATTTGATTAGATTTAGAAACGTCTTTAGATAATTTATTTTCTTCTAAAAACCCTTTATATTGTGCAAAACTAGCAGGTAACACTTCTGCGTCACTTACAAAGTTAAGTCGTTTTCTTCCTGTAATAGGCACTGTACTACACTCTATTAAAAATATTGCAACAATTCCTATGGCTATAATTCTTTTCATTTATTATTGTTTTTATTTATTTTTGATTGTTTTAGTTAAGACACACTAAAAAATAGTGTCACAAAAGTAGTAAACAATTTGTACGTTTAAACTTACAAATTCTATCTTTATCTTAAAAATTATTTACATGAATTTTAAAAATTCAATATTATTTCCTCCAAGTTTAAGCATTCCTAAACCAATTATATTAGTAGCGAAAACTACTCAGTTTTTCTCAACCAGTTTAACAGCTAAGCTTGGCATAAAATTATTTAGCACTCCTATAAAATTTACTATCCTGAAAAGAGAAAAAGTAATGCTAAAAAGCGCACAGAAGAAAACAATAACCATACCTAATATTTCTAAAAAAGTAGAAATACTATCTTATGGATATTCTAAAAAGAAAGTTTTACTAGTACACGGTTGGGCTGGAAGAAGCACACAATTATTTATGATTGCTGATAAACTTTTAGAAAAAGGATATATGGTTATCTCTTTTGATGGTCCTGCTCACGGTAACTCTGAAGGAAAAACAACGATGATGCCCGATTTTTTAGACACCATTACCGAAATAGACAATCACTTTGGACCTTTTGATGCTGCCGTAGGGCATTCTTTTGGTGGTATGTGTTTATACAACAGTGTGGCTGATAATTTTAAAATTAATAAGTTGGTAACTGTTGGTGCTGCTGATAAAATTTCTGACGTTATTTTAAACTTTACTAAAAACTTAAAAGTAAAGTCGGTTGTTGCTTCTAAAATGAAAAGCATTTTTGATAAACAATGGAATACAGACATAGACCTTCATTCATCGAGTATTGTTGCTAAAAATATAAACATTCCTGTTTTAATAGTTCATGATTCTAATGATGGCGATGTTCCTGTAAGTTGCGCAATAAATATTCGTCAAAATACAAAAGAAGGAAAACTTTTAATCACCAAAGGCTTAGGTCACACTAAAATACTTCGTAACAAAAAGGTAACTTCTAATATTGTTGATTTTATTATTCAGTAATTATGAAAAATAGTATAATAGCTTTATTTTTAATAACATTTGTTAATTGTTCGGGGATTGCTCAAGACAAAAAAACATATAAAGTTTCAAAAACAGCTAAAGAATGGAAAAGTATTTTAACACCAATACAATATTATGTTCTTAGAGAGGCTGGTACCGAACGTCAAAACTCTAGCTCTTTAAATAATAATTATAAAAAAGGGTTATATGTTTGCGCCGCTTGCAATACACCTCTGTATAAATCTAAAAACAAGTATGATTCTCGTTCTGGTTGGCCTGCTTTTGATAGGGCGATAGAAAAAAATGTTGAATTAGATGTTGATTATAAAATAGGTCATGCACGTACCGAGTTAAAATGCAATACTTGTGGCGGTCATTTAGGACATGCATTTAATGATGGCCCAACAAAAACAACAGGCATTCGTCATTGTATTAATGGCGCTGCACTAAATTTTATCCCTAAAAAATAATTCAATTAAAAATAGTACATTAGAGCTGATATAATCAGCTCTTTTTTTATGGATGCATCTTACTTACCAAGTGCAATAAAACAGTTTGAATATTATAAACTTTTAGGAGATAAAACATTTGCGCAATTAAATCGTGATCAGTTTTTCTGGAAACAAAATAAAGAAGACAGTTCTATAGCTATTATTGTAAAACATATATCAGGCAATATGCGTTCTCGTTGGACCTGTTTTTTAACAGAAGATGGAGAAAAAGAATGGCGTAACCGAGATGATGAATTTATAAATTCTTTTACCTCACAAGAAGAAGTAATCGCTTGTTGGGAAATGGGTTGGCAATGTTTATTTAACGCACTAAATACTATAACTAAAGAAAATTCTGATACTATAGTTTATATCAGAAACCAAGGTCATAGTATAACAGAAGCCATAAATAGACAATTATGTCATTACTCGTACCACATTGGTCAAATCGTTTTTTTAGGTAAATTATCAACTGGAGATGATTGGAAATCTTTATCTGTAGCAAAAGGAAACTCTAAAGAATATAATGCTGAAAAGTTTAGTAAAGAAAAATCTCGTAAACGTTTTACAGACGATTTATGAAAAACAAATCCGTTTACTTGAATAAATTTCAGGTTTGCAAAAAAACTATTTTATAATGGAAAAAGAAACTATAATTTCTTTATTAGAGGATAAACATCAAGAGTTATTTAATTGGATACATAAACAACCTGAAGATTCTTATGAAAAGGGTCCTGAAGGAAAATGGACTACCGGACAACACATTGTTCATTTAGTAGCTTCAATAAAGCAAGTAAATAATGCATTGAGTTATCCTAAATTTTTATTAAAATATAAATTCGGAAGTTCAAACAGAGAAGTTCGTTCTTATGATGAAGTTGCAAAACGCTATCAAGAGAAGCTTTCTAAAAATCAAGAAAGAGCCAGGAAATTTAATATTGAAATAAAAACACCTTCAAAAATTAAATTTAACCAATTATTAGCAACTCTTCAAGTACAAAATAAAAAACTACAACACAAAACGAAGCGTTGGAAAAACAAAGATTTAAATTCCCTAATTCTTCCTCATCCATTAATGGGTAAAATGCCAATTAGAGAAATTATTATGTGGACTGGTTATCATACCGAGCATCACACTACTATTTTAAAAGAGAAGCATTAGTTTTTAATTTTTAACCTTCTTGAAAAATTACTTAATTTTATTTATCATCTATTTTTCTTAAAAAAAGACTAAAAATCTAGCATCTAAAGTCTAACATCTAAAGTCTAATTACTATATTTGTGCCTCTAAAAATGAAGCCGATACATGTTTAATAATTTAAGTGAAAAGTTAGATAAAGCGTTACACACGCTTAAAGGACACGGAAAAATTACTGAAGTTAATGTTGCAGAAACGCTAAAGGAAGTTCGTAGAGCTTTATTGGATGCCGATGTTAACTTTAAGATAGCTAAAGATTTTACAAAAAGAGTTCAGAAAAAAGCGATAGGTCAAGACGTATTAACTACGTTAAACCCTGGCCAATTAATGGTAAAGTTAGTTAAAGACGAACTTACTGAATTAATGGGAGGTGATACTGTTGGTGTTAACTTAGGTGGCTCTCTTATTGTAATTTTAATGTCTGGTTTACAAGGATCTGGTAAAACTACCTTTTCTGGTAAATTGGCTAACTTCTTAAAAACTAAAAAATCTAAAGAGGTATTATTAGTAGGTTGTGATGTGTATCGTCCTGCCGCTATTAATCAGTTACAAGTTGTTGGAGAACAAATTGGTGTTGATGTATATGCTGAAGTAGAAAATAAAAATCCTGTTGAAATTTCTTTAAATGCTATTAAGCATGCAAAAGCAAACGGTAAGAATGTAGTTATTATTGATACTGCCGGTCGTTTAGCTGTTGATGAAGAAATGATGAATGAAATTTCTAACATTCACAAAGCTGTTAATCCGCAAGAAACATTATTTGTTGTAGATGCTATGACAGGGCAAGATGCTGTAAATACTGCAAAAGCCTTTAATGATATTTTAAACTTCGATGGTGTTGTATTAACCAAATTAGATGGTGATACACGTGGTGGAGCTGCTTTATCGATAAAATCGGTCGTAAATAAACCAATTAAGTTTATTGGTACTGGTGAAAAGATGGATGCAATTGATGTATTCTATCCAGATCGTATGGCAGATCGTATTTTGGGTATGGGAGACGTTATCTCTTTAGTAGAACGTGCTCAAGAACAATACGATGAAGATGAAGCTAGAAAATTACAAAAGAAGATTGCTAAAGATCAGTTTGGTTTTGATGACTTTTTAAGTCAAATACAACAAATCAAAAAAATGGGTAGCATGAAAGATCTTGTAGGTATGATTCCTGGTGCAGGAAAAGCCCTAAAAGATGTTGAAATAGAAGACGATGCTTTTACAGGTATCGAAGCAATTATACAATCTATGACTCCGCTAGAAAGAAGTACACCTTCTTCCATAAACGCAAGTCGTAAGAAAAGAATAGCAAAAGGTTCTGGTACCTCTGTTCAAGAAATAAACCAGTTAATGAAGCAGTTCAATCAGATGAGCAAAATGATGAAAATGATGCAAGGTGGTGGCGGAAGAAAAATGATGCAAATGATGAAAGGAATGAAATAATATAAAAGAGAAGCTGCTGTGGCTTCTCTTTTTTTTTACATATAAGTTTAACAATCACTACAACACAACAACACAATGATTTTACTAGACGGTAAAAAAACATCCGCAGATATTAAAGAAGAAATTGCTCTTGATGTATTAGATTTAAAAAATCAAGATAAAAAAACACCTCATTTAGCAGCCATTATTGTTGGTAACGATGGCGCTAGTTTAACCTACGTTAACGCAAAGGTAAAAGCATGTGACCGTGTAGGTTTTGAATCTTCTTTAATTAGACTTTCTGAAGAAACAACCGAAGAAGAATTACTTAATGAAATTGCCATTTTAAATATCGATAATGATATTGATGGTTTTATTGTACAGTTACCACTACCCGATCATATTGATGAACAAAAAGTATTAATGGCCGTAAATCCGGATAAAGATGTAGACGGATTTCACCCAACAAATGTTGGTAAAATGGCCTTAAACTTACCTACGTTTATTTCTGCTACGCCTTTTGGAATTTTAGAATTGTTAGATCGCTATAATGTTGAAACTAGCGGGAAGAATGTTGTCGTTATTGGTCGTAGTCATATTGTAGGTAGCCCAATGAGTATTTTATTGGCTCAGAAAAGAAAAATAGGTAACGCAACTGTTACTTTAACACATAGTAGAACCAAAAACTTAAAAGAAATTACTTTACAAGCTGATATTATTATTGCTGCTTTAGGTATTCCTGAATTTTTAAAAGCCGATATGGTTAAGGATAATGTTACTGTTATTGATGTTGGAATTACCCGTGTTGCCGACTCTTCTAAAAAACGAGGTTTTCGTTTAGTTGGTGATGTTGCTTTTAATGAAGTATCTGAAAAATCAGCATTTATAACACCAGTTCCTGGTGGCGTAGGTCCAATGACTATTGCCATGTTACTAAAAAACACATTACTCGCTTGTAAACGAAATGATTTATAACAAGTAAAAAAACTCCAAACATTTGTTTGGAGTTTTTTTGGGCTAAATTTTTATTTCTTTATTTGTTGCCAATTCAACAGGCATCTTATCTTTTTGAAATAATCGAGCAGATAAACTCCCTTTTAAAACAATCGAATCTCCATTTACTTCTAACCAACTTCCTTCTCGCAAACCTAAAACTGAAGTCATATTAAATACATGATACTCCTTTATTCTTGTTTCACGGGTTTCTCCCATATGCGTAGAATTTTCAATAGGATCTAAATAATGTGCATTTATATTAAACGGAATAAATTCTAACGTTTTAAAACTTGGCGGATATACAATTGGCATATCGTTGGTATTCATCATCGTTACTCCGCAAATATTACTTCCGGCACTGGTTCCTAAATAGGGTGTTCCGTTCTCTACAACTTCTTTTAAAGCGCTTATTACATCGTTTTTATATAATTGATTTACCAGTTCAAAAGTATTTCCTCCACCTGTAAAAATCCCGTCCGCTTGTTTTAATGCTTCCTTCGGATTCTCGAACTCATGAATACCTTTTACTTTTTTAGCAATCGTAGCAAAAGCTTTTTTAGCAGTAGCTGTATACTCGTCGTAACTTATTCCGCCAGGCCTTGCATAAGGAATAAATAAAATAGTATTCGCTTCTTTAAAGAAAGTAGTTAGCGTTGGTAATATATATTCTAAATATCCGCTTCCGTGAATCGTTGATGTACTAGCTATAATAAGTTTTTTCATACCTCAAATTAACAAAAATTTACCATCCTTTTAAAACATTTTTAAGACAAGTAGGTAGTTTCTTTGTAAAATGAGAAAGTTTTTATTTTTTATATGCTACTTAACTTCATTAATTATCGTTGCTCAAAACAATGCTAAAATTGTTTCCGGAACTATTTATTTAGATAGTTTAGCTTTGGAAGACGTACATATTATCAATCCTAAATTAGATATCGGTTCGGTTTCTGATAAACAAGGTCGTTTTGAAATTCTTGCTGCAAAAGGTGATGTTTTAATAATTTCTCACGTAAACTACGAATATAAAGAACACCTTATTACAGAGGATGATTTAAGATTACAACAGATTAACATTCATTTAGATAGTAAAACTTATATGTTAGATGAAATTGTTCTTAAAAAAAAGAAAGGTATTTTTGAAGTTGACAAAGACATACTAATATACAAAGGCCCAATTGTTAATGCCCAAACATTAAAGTTACCGTACGCTAAAAACCAACAGATTAAAGGTAAAAAAACGGTAGCTATTAACTCAGGTTTGTCTGTTAATTTAGGTGGACTCGTGAATGCTTTGAACGGTAATACAAAACAAAAAAAGGTTTTTAAAAAATTAAAGATCGAAGATGAAAATATCCTTAAAATAAGAAAGCATTTTACAGATAGCTTCTTTATTTATCAGCTGAAAATAACAAAAGAAAACATCAATCCGTTTTTAGAATTTTGCATCTCAAAAGGTATTATCAATTTATATAGAAAAGATAAATTTTTAGAACTTACTACAGTTTTATTGGATAATAGTAAAAACTCTCCGTATCTTTTACATAAAGAAAACACTCGGGTTACTCAAAAATAAATCTATGAAAAAACAACTACTCTTACTTTTATTTTTTTTAACTATTTCTTTTAAAATCTTTGCTCAAGAAAATCGAAAATTTATATATGCTACGATAAAAGATAAAATCGGAGCAGTATCTAACGCACATATAATTAATCTAAAAACAAACCAAGGAACTTATACTGATGAAGAAGGTGAGTTTAGGATCTTAGCAAAAGTTAATGATTCCTTACAAATATCGTTTGTTGGCTATAAAACAACCTTTTTTAAGGTGAAAATTAAGAATTTCGGCTTATTTAAGAATGAAATTATTTTAGAAAAAGAGGCTCTTGAGCTTGATGAAATTATATTAAAAAAACATGATTTAATAGGCTCATTAGGTGTTGATGCAAAAAAAACACCTAAAGATATTGGAAAAGACAAATCTAAAAGTGCTTTAGATTTTTCGATGATAGATTTTGAAAAAGTGGTTAGTACTACCGTTGATGCTATAGACCGTTCTAAAGCGCCAAACATGCAAAAACAAACGGATCCTACAGCTAAATTTGCTGGTGTAGGTGGTGGTTTTAATTCTGGTCCCGATAAATATGCTGCAGAAAAAAGAAGAGTTCGAAAAGAAATTAAATATAAAGAGAATTTTCCTAACATGTTAATTTCTCAGTTTGGTGAAAAATTCTTTTTTGGTGAATTAAAAATTCCAAAAGAAAAATATCACCACTTTTTAGCTTACTGTAATTCCTTAAATATAGAAGAACTATATAAAGATGGCAAAGTCTTAGAAATGTTAAAAATATTGCAACAAGAAAGTATAAGTTATTTAAAAATTATAAATTCACCCGAATGAATAAACGGTTAGTCTTTTTTATTATATTAATTTCTTTTTTAAAAACACAATCTCAGGAAAATCGAAAATTCTTGTATGCTGATGTAAAAGATAAGATTGGCGGTGTTTATAACGCGCATGTTGTTAACTTAAATTCTAAACAAGGTACTTTTACCAATGAAAATGGCGAATTTAGAGTTTTAGCAAAAGTAAACGATTCTTTGCAAATATCTTTTATGGGTTATAAAACAGCTGTTTTTATTGTGAAAATTAAGCATTTCGGAATACAAAAAAACAGCTTTGAGTTAGAGAAAACATTGTATGAATTAGATGAAGTTGCCTTAAAAAAAAATAATCTTTTAGGGTATTTAAGTTCAGACAGTAAAAATATTACCTCTACAAAAGAAATAAATGCAGAAACATTAAAAATTCCTTATGCTGGCTCTAGAATAATGACGCCTGCCGAAAGAAAATTACATACTGCAATGGGAGGAAGTCATCCGATAGGCTTAACCTCTGTTTCTTTAGATTATATCATTAATAGTATTTCCGGAAGGATAACTAAACTCCGAAAACTTAAATCTATTGAAACATTAGAGATAAAAGTAAAAAAATTAAAAAACACGTATTCTAAGCATATTGTAAAGGAGTATAACATCAAAGAATCAGACGTTTACAAGTTTATTTATTTTTGTACTTCTGATGAAAATTTTAATCAGATTTATAATTCAGGTGACATAAATATGATTCTATTTTTAAAAAAGAAATCCGAAGCCTTTAAAAAACTACATTCAAACAATTATAATTAGTAATTTGGCGCAATAATTGGTCTTTAAAAAGTTATGAAAAAAATATTTATACTATTATTTATCCTTCCACTATTCTCTTTTAGTGTTCACAAATACTATATTTCTTTAACAGAAATTGAATACAAAGAAAAAACACAATCTGTTCAAATGATTATGAATGTTTTTATTGATGATATAGAAAATGCCATTAATAAAGACTACAACGTAGATTTACAATTAACTACAAAAGATGAGTTTAAAAAAGTTGATGAACTTTTCTTTAATTATTTACAAAAACATTTTAGAGTTAAAATAAACGACACTAATGTAACCTATCGTTTTATCGGTAAAGAATACGATGGTGATATTGTTTATTTTTATTTAGAAATTGAAAACATTACCAATATAAAAGCCATCGAAATACAAAACGATGTATTAATAAATCATTTTCCTGAACAGCAAAACTTAATTAAAACTTCCATCAAAAAAGTTCGAAAAAGTTTATTTTTAGATAAAAAAAATGATAAAGGTTTGTTAAAATTTTAACATTCTTTAACAATACCAATTACTAATTATTACTTTTAAAAACTATTAAATAATTTACATATAGAATGAAAAAAAATATTTTATTCGTTTTCTCTATTTTTTTTGCCATAGCAACTGTTTTTGCTCAGCAAATTACTAAAGAAGGACATACGAATCAAAACAAATTCAGACAATTAAAACAAGAATTACCAACACCAAATAGTCAACGTACGGCTTCAGGAGCTCCTGGAATAAAATACACACAACAAAAAGTTGATTATACAATGAATATCGTATTGAATGACGATAAACAAAGTATTACAGGTAACGAAACAATTACCTACCATAATAATTCTACAGATGAATTAACTTATTTATGGGTGCAGTTAGATCAAAATATGCGTGCAGCAGATTCTAAAACTCCAGATATTGCTCCAACTAAAATTCGTAAAAAATTGCCTAAACGTTTTTATGACAGAGCTTTTCCTGAAAAGCCTTTTGATGGTGGATTCAAAATTACAAATGTTACCAACGTAGACGGAACAAAATTATCACACACCATTAACCAAACAATGATGCGTATTAATTTACCCCAACCATTAGCTTCTGGCGATACATTTAAGTTTAATATTAACTGGTGGTACAACATCAACAACCACAGAACTCAAGGTGGTAGATCTGGTTACGAACATTTTCCTGAAGACAATAATAACAATTATGTAATTGCACAATTTTATCCAAGATTATGTGTATATGATAATATTGAAGGTTGGCAAAATGATCAGTTTTGGGGAAGAAGTGAATTTGCTTTAGAATTTGGAGATTTTAATGTAAATATTACTGTTCCTGCAGATCATATGTTAGGTGCAACAGGAGTATTACAAAATAAAAAAGAAGTTTTTTCTAAAACGGAATTAAAGAGAATTGAAACAGCTAGAAAAACTTTCGACAAGCCTGTTATTATTAGAACTCAAGAAGAAGCTGAAAAAATTGAGCAAGGACGTTCTAAAAAAACAAAAACTTGGAAATTTAAAGCTACCAATGTAAGAGATTATGCTTTTGCAACTTCAAGAAAGTTTATTTACGATGCAATGGCTGTTGATATTAACGGTAAAACAGTAATGGCAGAATCTTTATACTCTAAAGAAGCAAATCCGTTATACGGAGATCATTCTACAAGAGCTGTAGCACAAACGTTAAAAACATATTCTAGGTATACATTTGATTATCCATATCACAAAGCAATTTCTGTTGACGGACAAATGGGAATGGAATATCCACAGATTTGTTTCAATCCAGGAAGACCAGATCTTGCTGATGGAGGATATTCTGACAGAATAAAATACAGAATGATAAAAGTAACGATTCATGAAGTTGGACATAACTTTTTTCCGATGATTGTAAACTCTGATGAACGCCAATGGACATGGATGGATGAAGGTTTAAATTCTTACATGGAAATGTTAGCAGAATTAGATTACGACAAAGACTTTCCTATCACAAGAGGTTATCCTAAGAATATTGTAAAATATATGAGCGGAGATCAAGCCAGAATTGCACCAATTATGTCTAAAGGAGATAATGTGTACAGCTTTGGTAACAATGCTTACGGTAAACCTGCAACTGCCTTATGGATTTTAAGAGAAACCATTATGGGTAAAGAATTATTTGATCATGCATTTGCAACCTATTCTAAAAGATGGAAATTTAAACACCCTACTCCTGCCGACTTCTTTAGATCTATGGAAGATGCTTCGGCAATGGATTTAGACTGGTTCTGGAGAGGATGGTTTTACTCTACAGATGTAACTGATATTGGCGTAAAAGATGTAAAGAAATTCTATACAACTACAAATGAAGATGATTCTGTTAATTTTACTGAAGACACTTCTAACGGTTTAAGTTTTTCTAAAAAACAAAGTAAATATCATTACGAAATTACTTATAACAAACCAGGTGGTTTAGTAATGCCTATTATTGTTGAGTTTACTTATAAAGATGGAACAAAAGAAAAGAAAACATATCCTGCACAAATTTGGAGATATAATGATAAAGAAGTAACAAAAGTATTTTCTTCATCAAAAGAAATACAAAATATTACAATCGATCCTGATTTAGAAACTGCAGATGTAGATACATCTAACAACAGTTGGCCTAAAAAAACAGCAACTAAATTCGATAAATTTAAGAATAAAGTTAAAGGTTAAAAAACCATATTTAAAGTTAAAAGCGGTACAATTATCTTGTACCGCTTTTTTTTGTACCTAAATTGTATAAAGGTTTGTTAAAATTTTAACAAACACCGTTTTCTACTTCTCAAAATTTAGTAACTTCCCGCATATTTTTAACTAAATCAAACAAAAAATGAGAAAATACGCTGGGCTATTACTTTCAGCTCTTTTTGTTTCTGCATCAATATTTGCACAAGAAACTCCTAAAAAAGAGCCTCAAAAAGGGCATACCGATCAAAACAAATTCCGTCAACTAAAAGACGTATTAGCAACTCCAAACGATCAGAGAACTGCTTCCGGAGCGCCTGGACACCAATACACACAACAAAAAGTTGATTATGTAATGGACATTCGTTTAGACGAACAAAATGATAGAATTTATGGTAACGAAACAATTACATACCATAACAACTCTAAAGATGCTTTAGAGTATTTATGGGTGCAGTTAGACCAAAATATGCGTGCACCAGATTCTAAAACTCCGTTGGCACAATCTAAAGGAGCTAGTGGTTTTCAAACACCAAAGCAGTTTGTAAGTACTAATATGGATGAAGCTAAAGATTTTGGTTACAAAATTGAAGCGGTTAAGTATGAAGACGGTAGAGATTTACCTCATACAATTAATCGTACGATGATGCGTATTAATTTACCAACGCCTTTGGCTTCTGGTGAAGTATTTAAATTTAAAATTAAGTGGAACTATTTAATCAACGATATTAATGCAGACGGAGGTCGTTCTGGATTAGAAACATTTCCTGATGGAAATAAAAACTATACAATTGCACAGTTTTTTCCACGTTTAGCAGTTTATGATAACGTAGAAGGATGGCAGAACATGCAGTTTTGGGGTCGTTCTGAATTTGCTTTAGAATTTGGAGATTACGATGTTAAAATTACAGTTCCTGCAGATCATATTATGGAAGCTACTGGTGAGTTACAAAACGAAAAAGATGTTTTAACTAAAGAACAACGTAACCGTTTAGAAAAAGCTAGAAAATCGTTTGCAAACCCTGTAATGATTGTTACACAAGCTGAAGCTGAAGAAACAGAAAAAGGTCGTGCTACAAAAACAAAAACTTGGCACTATAAAGCAAACAGTGTACGTGATTATGCTTTTGCTTCTTCAAGAAAATATATTTGGGACGCTATGGCAACCAATATTAATGGTAAAACAGTAATGGCTACTTCTTTATATCCTAAAGAAGGAAATCCTTTATGGGAAGAACACTCTACAAGAGCCGTTGCTACAACACTTATCGAATATTCTAAATTAACATTCGATTACCCTTATTCTAAAGCTGTTTCTGTACACTCAGAAAGACAAGGTATGGAATATCCTATGATTTGTTTCAACTTTGGTAGACCAAATCCTGATGGAACTTATTCTGACAGAACTAAAAAAGGAATGATTGGTGTTATTGTTCACGAAGTTGGACATAACTTTTTTCCAATGATTGTAAACTCAGACGAACGTCAGTGGACTTGGATGGATGAAGGTTTAAATTCTTTTGTTGAAATTTTAGCTGAAGACGTATATGACCCTGTATTATTTGCTTCAAACCCAGCAAAAGATATTACAAGATATATGGGCGGAGATCAAAGTAATATCTCTCCTATTATGTCTCAAGGAGATTATGTAAAACAATTCGGACCAAATGCATACTCTAAGCCAGCTGCTGGTTTATATATGTTACGTAAAACTATTATGGGACCAGAATTATTTGACTACGCTTTTAGAACTTACTCTAAAAGATGGATGTTTAAACACCCAACTCCTGCTGATTTCTTTAGAACAATGGAAGATGCATCTGGAATGGATTTAGACTGGTTCTGGAGAGGATGGTTTTATACAACTGACTATACTGATATAGGAATTAAAGAAGTTAAACCAATGTATTTAACTGATAAACCAAATGAAAGAACAGCTGGTTTAATTAAAAAATACCCACAGTATTTTAACAATTTAGGTGAATTAATGTTTTTAACAACTAATAAAGAAGATGCTAATTCTTCAGTTTTAGAAAAGCATTTAAATACTTTATCTAGCGATGAAAAAGCTAAGTTAAAAGAAGTTCCTAAGTTTATGTATCAAGTTGAATTTGAAAAGCCAGGAGGTTTAGCAATGCCAATTATAGTTGAATTAACATATGCTGATGGAACTAAAAAGCGTGAAACTTTTCCTGCACAAATTTGGATGAACGATGACGCAAAAGTATATAGAGTATTTTCTTCTGCTAAAGAAGTTACAAATATTACTGTAGATCCTGATTTTGAAACTGCAGATGTTGATACATCTAACAATAGCTGGCCAAAGAAAACAGCTAACAAGTTTGATAAATTTAAAAATAAAGTAAAAAAATAACATTTACTTTCGTTTATATATCAAAAAAACCCGCTATGATAGCGGGTTTTTTATATACATTCAATATTCGTTATTTTTTAAATAACTTGTTAATCTCATCTAATGTTAACAATCTAGATTCTGTTAAAACATCTGGCTCTCTACTAACATATTGTTCTATTTGAAGTTTAATTATACCCTCATGTCGTTCGTACTTTAAATAAACAACATCTCCATTTGCTTTTATTTGATATTTACTTCCTGCAGCCTCTTCAAAACCTCTAACCATTATTGCGTGTAATTTATCAGCATCATTATCTACATTTTTAAACGTAAATGAAACATACTCGTTTATAGGGTTATTTATATTTTTATAAAATAAATTATATGCTTCATCACCTAACTTCTCTAGGTAAACAAATTCAACCCTACCTACAATTTCTACTCTTGCGGTTTCTATAAATTCAATTTGAGAATACGATGCAACAGAAACAAAGAGTGTTGCTAAAAAAAATAGTTTTTTCATAAATATTAGAGTTTAAAGTTTGATATAAATATATTTGATTATAATTAAACAAAATAACGTTTTATTAAATAAAAAATTATATTCTTTTTTTGAAATATTCCCCTTCATTAAAAAAAAGAAAGTTAAATGCTTTTTTACATGACTATTAAAATGAAAATACTTGCCTTTGCTACTATACTTTTATGTCTTTCTTCTTGTAAAAAACAAGATAACTTATTAGAATTAACAACTTATAGAGCAAGCTTAAAAATACAAGATAATCAAGAAATTCCGTTTCAATTTAAAGTTAAATCTAATAATTTAATTGAAATATATAACGCAGATGAAGTTATTATTGTAGATGAAATCACCTATAAAAATGATTCTATTTATATACAAACTCCAGTTTTTGAAGGTTATATTGTTGCCAAAATTTCTGACGACAAGTCATTAAAAGGTTATTTTGTAAAACCCTCTTTAAATAGGTCTGTTTTATTTAATGCCACAACCAAAAACACATCAAGATTTAAAACAACTAAAAAAGCATTATATAATATTACAGGAAACTGGCAAACAGTTTTTAGTCCTAATAAAAAAGAAGACCGTTATATTGCAAAAGGTATATTTACTCAAGATAAAAATAAAGTCGTTGGTACTTTTAGAACAACTACTGGTGATTATCGTTATTTAGAAGGTATAATAAATGGTGATTCCTTAAAATTATCTACTTTTGATGGTGCGCATGCTTTCTTATTTACTGCCAAAGTAACTGACTCCACGCTAACTGGTTTTTTTTACTCTGGAAACCACTGGAAAGAACCATTTATAGCTAAATTAAATGAAAATTATGAATTACCAAATGAGAATACTCTTACTACTTTGAACAAAGATTACGATAGTTTCAATTTCTCTTTCCCTGATGAGTCTGGTAAATTGGTTTCTTATTCTGATGAACTTTTTAAAAACAAGGTTAGTGTAGTACAAATTATGGGTACTTGGTGTCCTAACTGTTTAGATGAAACGAAGTATTATGTAGATTATTTAAAAAAGAATTCAAACACAGCTATACAATTCGTAGCACTCGCCTTCGAAATAGATAAAACTCCTGAAAAAGCCTTTGAAAAGATTAATCGATTAAAAACCCGATTAAAAATAACCTACCCTATTTTATTAGCCCAATACAAAGATGTTAATAAAAAAGAGGCTGCTGAAAAATTGCCAATGTTAAACCATATACTTTCTTACCCAACAACTGTTTTTATTGATAAAAAAGGTAAAGTACGTAAAATACATACAGGTTTTAACGGACCAGCTACCGGACAAAAATACATTGATTTTAAAAATGAATTTAAGAGCTTTATAGACACTTTAGTAAAAGAATAAACCTTAGATAACAATGCTATTATTTAATATAAGTTCCAGTTGTTTAACGTATCAAAAATAATTTTAAAATAGTGACTAAAAAAAGTAAAATATTAGGTCAAAAAATAAAGAGAAATGCAAGGATTTCAAAATATATCATTTATAAAGAAACATTAATTGACTTTAAAGAGCAATTTTGGTCTTTTATCGGTGCTTTTTTTGGAATCGGATTAATAGCCTTTATTCAAGCTTCTTATTTACCTCGACTAGAAAATATTCTTTTAATAGGATCTTTTGGAGCTGCTAGTGTGCTTATTTTTGGCGCTATACAAAGTCCGCTTGCGCAACCACGTAATTTTATTGGTGGCCAAATAATTTCTGCTTTCATTGGTGTAACCGTATTTAAATTTTGCCCTGATATAATATGGATTACAGCTCCACTTGCCGTTGCGAGTTCTATTGTAATTATGCAGATTACAAAAACCTTACATCCGCCTGGCGGCGCAACAGCTCTTATTGCTGTTATTGGTACAGAAAAAATAAAGAGCTTGGGGTATTTTTATGTTTTTTCTCCAGTATTAACAGGTACTTTAATATTATTTATCACCGCACTTGTTTTTAATAACATGACAAAACACCGACAATACCCAACAAATAGTAGATTAACAAGAGTATTTAAAAGTAAAAAACTTTCTAAAAATCAGAAATAAAATATCTTGAACATGAAAACGGCTAACTAATATTACTCCAAAGTCCGTTTTTTTTCTGTATTTGACTATATACTTTTAATAAACTAGCATTTTTAGGCTTAGAGATAGTTGCATCTTCCTCTAAAACACGACTAGCTGTTTGTCGTGCTTTGTGCAAAATAGCGCCGTCTTTTACAACGTCTGCAATTTTAAGGTTTAAGACGCCACTTTGTTGCGTACCCATAATATTGCCAGGACCACGGAGTTTTAAATCTACCTCTGCAATTTTAAACCCATCAGTAGTTTCAACCATAGTTTGCAAACGAGTTTTACTATCAGAAGATAATTTAAAACTCGATAATAAAATACAATAACTTTGTTCTGCACCACGCCCTACTCTACCTCGTAACTGGTGTAACTGACTCAACCCAAAACGTTCGGCGCTTTCAATAACCATTACCGATGCATTCGGTACATTTACTCCAACTTCAATTACTGTAGTTGCTACCATTATTTGAGTTTCGCCTTTTACAAAACGATTCATTTCGTATTCTTTATCCGCAGGCTTCATTTGCCCATGCACAATACTAATTTGATATTTTGGAGACGGGAAATCACGAACAATACTCTCGTAACCATCCATTAAATCTTTATAATCCATCGCTTCAGACTCTTGAATTAACGGATACACTACATATGCTTGACGTCCTTTATTTATTTCGTCCTTTAAAAACTTAAAAACACTTAAACGGTTACTGTCATAACGATGTACTGTTTTAATTTCTTTACGACCAGGAGGCAATTCATCAATTACCGAAATATCTAAATCTCCATAAACCGACATTGCCAATGTTCTCGGAATTGGTGTTGCGGTCATTACCAAAACATGCGGTGGCACAGATTTATCAACTCTTACCGAAGGAAGATTTTTTAAACTAGTTTCTAGCTTTGATATAACACTTTCTAAATCTTCTGTAATTTCTTTTTCGCTTAATCGAATAATTTGATACCCAAATTCATTTAAAATTGTGGTTCTTAAGTTAGCAGCTTCTATCTGTTCGGGTGTAACATGGTATTTCCCATCAACCTCTACAATTAACTTCTTCTCTAAACAGATAAAATCGACCATAAACTCATCAATAATATAATATCTTCTGAATTTAAAAGTGTTTTTTTTAGTGCTTAAAACTTCCCATAAAGCTCTTTCTTCTTTGGTTGTTTTATTTTTACGCTTTAACGCAATCTCTTTTAATAATTTATATTCCGAAGGATGTGTTTCTAGATATTTTTCACGAACTGCTTTTCCTTTTTCTTCAGAAATTGCAGTTATCGGGTTTTTCTCCCATAATTTAGAACGTTGTGCTACTCCAAAACGATGTTGTTCATCAATAATTGAAATACCTAAATTCTTAAACTGTACTTTATCTTCTAAAATGGCATGCGTTCCTATTAAAATATGCACAGATCCGTTTTCTAAACCAGTGTGAATTTCACGACGTTTTTTTATTTTACTAGATCCTGTAAGTAATTCAACTTTTATCGTTGTTCCTTCTAATAGCTCTACGATTCCGTGATAATGTTGGGTTGCCAAAATTTCGGTCGGCGCCATTATTGTTGCTTGGTAACCGTTATCAATTGCAATTAACATGGTTAATAAAGCTACAATTGTTTTACCAGAACCAACATCACCTTGCAATAAACGATTCATGTGCGCACCAGAACCAATGTCTTTTCTTATTTCTTTTAAAACTCTTTTCTGAGCATTGGTTAATTCAAAAGGTAAATTATTTTTATAAAAATTAGTAAATTCCTCTCCTACTTTCTCAAAAACATAGCCTTTAATTTTTGATTTACGGATGAGTTTTTTTTGCAGTAACTGTAATTGAATAAAAAATAATTCTTCAAATTTTAAGCGATATTGAGCTTTTGCTAATAATTCTTGACTTTTAGGAAAGTGGATATTTAACAAAGAATCTTTTTTTCCTAACAACTGATTTTCATCAATTAAATAGGTTGGTAGCGATTCTTCTATTTGCCCGAATACTTGCTGAAATAAATTCTGAATAAAACCTCTTAAAACTTTATTACTAATTCCTTTATTACTTAATTTTTCTGTGGATGGATATACAGGCTGCATAGACGTTTGCAACTTACTTTTATACTCTTTTACCGTTTCCATTTCTGGATGCGGCATGTTTGCAACATTATTATACCAATTTAATTTTCCGTAAATTACATACGGAACATCCGTTTTTAAACTATCCTTTATCCATTTTGCGCCTTTAAACCAAACTAAATCTATCGAACCCGTAGCGTCAGAAAATGTTGCCACTAACCTACTTCCTCTTTTTTGCTTAACTTCTTTAACACTCGTAATCTTACCAACCACCTGAACCTCAGCAGTATTTTGCGACAATTCTTTTATAGTATAAAACTGAGTTTTATCAATATAGCGAAACGGAAAAAGGTACAGTAAGTCATTGCACGTTCTTACACCTAACTCGGTATACAACAATTCTGCTCGGGCTACACTAACGCCTTTTATGTATGTTACAGGATGATTTAAATTCATTAAATACGAAAATACAAAAAGACATTAAAATCAACTATCTTTGCACTCTTAAATTCACCAAATGAGATTACATAGAAATTTAGTTTACGCAGTGATTGATAGTTTACGTGACGTTTTTAACGACGACGTATATGCAGATAAAGCTGTTGAAAAGGCATTGAAAAGAGATAAAAGATGGGGAGCACGAGATAGAAAATTTGTTGCTGAAACTATTTATGATATTGTACGTTGGAAACGTTTATACGGTGAAATCGCCGATGTAAAAACTCCATATTCTAGACCCGACTTATGGCGTTTACTAGTGGTTTGGTGTGTATTAAGAGGTATTAAATTACCAGATTGGAACCAAATTGAAGAAACTCCAACTAGAAGAATTAAAGGTCGTTTTGATGAGCTTTCAAAAACTAGAAAATACAGAGAATCTATTCCTGATTGGATTGATGAATTAGGTGTTAAAGAATTAGGTGAAGATATTTGGACAAAAGAAATTGCAGCTTTAAATAAACGAGCTGATGTTATTTTACGTACAAATACTTTAAACGTAACTAAAGAACACTTACAAAACGATTTAAAACAAGAAGGTATTGAAACCGAATTTATTGATGGTTGTGATGATGCTTTACGTTTAGTAGAACGTGCTAATGTTTTTAAAACAGAAGCTTTTCATAAAGGTTTCTTTGAGGTACAAGATGCTTCTTCTCAATTAGTAGCTGCTTATTTAGATGTTGAACCAGGTATGAAAGTAATTGATACTTGTGCCGGTGCCGGTGGTAAAACATTACATTTAGCTGCTTTAATGAAAAACAAAGGTCAAATTGTTGCCATGGATATTTACGAAAGTAAATTGAAAAAATTAAAAGTTAGAGCGCGTAGAAATGGTATTAGTAATATCGATTTAAAAGTAATTGATTCTACCAAAGTAATTAAAAAACTATATGGTAAAGCTGATAGAGTTTTAATTGATGCTCCTTGTTCTGGTTTAGGTGTTTTGCGTAGAAATCCTGATAGTAAATGGAAATTACAACCTGAATTTATTGACAACATTAAAGAAATTCAGCAAGATGTTTTACAACGATATTCTCGAATGGTAAAACCTGGTGGTAAATTAGTGTACGCTACTTGTTCTGTATTACCTTCTGAAAATCAAGATCAAGTAAAAATATTTTTAGCTTCTGAAGATGGTAAAGATTTTTCACTTGTAAAAGATAATAAAGTACTGGCTCATAAATTTGGTTTCGACGGATTTTACATGGCGCAATTAGTTAGAAAATAATATTTCAACATCGTTTCTATTTTATTTTAGAATGATGTTTTTCATAAAATTCAAAAGGCTCATGATTTTTAAATCACGAGCCTTTTTCAATCAACTATTAAAAACTAACGTAATACAAAACGAATAGTTATGTAATTACACTTATATGACGGTACAGTTCTTATATCGTTACACCAAAACTTTACTTTAACACTTTTTTAAGATTACTTATTTTTGCTTAAAGCAACACTCGCCACTTTTATAAATTTTCATATACGTTCGTTTATACTTATTTTAGAGGCAACTAACTAAATTTTTAAACTTATGACAAATTCAAAAAAACCAAATACCTTATTTTGGGTTATTGGTGTAATTTCATTATTATGGAACGCAATGGGTGTCAATCAATACCTACAGCAAGCTTATAATACCGCTACTTTTAAAGCAATGTATCCTGATGAAAAAGTATTAGAAATGGCGCAAAACACTCCATCTTGGGTTATGGCTGCTTTTGCTCTTGCTGTTTTTGGTGGTTTTCTTGGAAGTGTATTTTTATTACTACGTAAAAAAATCGCAAAACCTATATTCTTAATTTCTCTAATAGCTATTGTTATACAAATGTCATACAACGTATTTATGAGTGGCGCTATAGAAGTATATGGTGTTGGTGTTTTAATAATGCCTTTTATGGTTATCGGATTTGCCTTTTTTATACTGTGGCACACTAAAAAATGTGAAACCAAAGGTTGGCTTTCTTAATGTTTATAAAAAATTAAAGCTGTCTTTAAAAACAGCTTTTTTATTCTATTAAGACAAAAATAAATTCAGCCACACAAGCTGGTTTCTCTTGTCCTTTTATTTCTATTAAGCAATTGAACGTTAATTTTTTTCCATTAGGAAAATCTTCAATTTGTTTTAAAGTACTTATCAATCGTAATTGACTATTTACTGGGACAGAATTCGGAAAACGGACTCTATTTAATCCGTAATTCAAGCCCATTTTAACGCTTTTTATTTCTATTAAATCTGATATTAACTCCGACAGCATGGCAACAGACATAAATCCGTGAGCCATCGTAGTTCCTGTAGGAGAATGTTTAGCTGCTTTTTCTTCATCAACATGAATCCATTGTTTATCTAAAGTAGCATTAGCAAAATCATTAATCATTTTTTGGGTAACCGTAAACCAAGTTCCTACTGGCAATTTTTTTCCTTCTAAACTATGTAATGCTGCTAAATTTTCAAAAACCAATTTACTCATATCAATATTATTATTTACTTACCATAAACATCGTCTTTTACTTTTGGCAACTCTAATTCATATTTTACAGCAATAGTTCTTATTACAAAAATTACAATTGCTGGTATTATAAAATGAAGATCTTCATTTATATTAAAATTGCCCAAAATAAGATATACCACACCGCCTGCTAAACAAGCGGAAGCATATATTTCTTTTTTAAAAATTAACGGTACTTTTCGGGTAAGCACATCTCTTATTACTCCTCCAAAAACGGCAGAAACCATTCCCATAACCAATGCTATAAAGGGGTGTAAATCGTATGCTAATCCTTTCTCTAATCCTAATAATGTAAACACACTTATACCAATAGTATCGAATAGAAACATGGTTTTTCTTAGCGGTGCAATTTTACTTCTAAATAAAAATGTAATAGCTACAGCTATTAAAATTGTCCAGATATAATTAATATCACCAATCCAATTTATTGGATGTGCATTAATTAAAACATCTCGCATCATACCACCTCCTACTGCGGTAACAAAAGCAATGATAATAACTCCGAATAAATCAAAGTTTTTTTTCATTGCAACTAGTGAACCACTTATGGCAAAAGCAAATGTCCCTGCAATATCAAGAGCGTAAATAATATCCACTTATATCTTTATTTCAGAAATTCGTATTTGTAAAGTTCTTTCTACCTCTTTTATATTATTTCTTTCATTGTTAAGAATTAAGACTAAAGAAACTCCTTTTTTACCTGCTCTTGCAGTTCTACCACTTCTGTGTGTGTAATATTCAATTTGTTCTGGTAATTGATGGTGCACAACAAATCCTAAATTATGTACATCAATCCCTCTTGCGGCAACATCTGTTGATACTAAAATTTGAAGATTCTCATTTTTAAAAGCACGCATTACTTTTTCACGATCTCTTTGTTGCATATCACCTTCTAAAGCTTCTACAGAAAAACCTTCTTCTTTTAACTCTTTCGTTAATTTTTGAGCTCCTGCTTTTGTTCTAGCAAAAATAATTCCCCTTTCAGCATTTCTTTTTTCTAAAAACTTAACAATTACATCTACTTTTTCTGGAATTGTAGTTTGCACAAACTGATGCGTTATGTTTGCGTTTACCAATGAGTTTTTATTCACTTCAACCTGTTTTGCTGAAGCATCCATATATTTTTTAATAATATTTCTTATTTCATCTGGCATTGTTGCCGAGAACAACCATGTTTTTCTTGTACCTGAAGTATATTTTAAAATACGGTTTATATCTAATTTAAACCCCATACTCAGCATTTCATCAGCTTCATCAAGCACTAAGGTGTTAATATCTTTTAAATCAACTTCACCTCTTTCTATCAAATCAATTAAACGACCTGGAGTTGCTACTACTACATGTGTCGTTCTTTTTAAATTATTAATCTGACGGTCAATTTTTTCTCCACCATAAACAGCTTCTATAAAAATCTTATCATCTACATATTTTGTAAACTTAAATAATTGTTTTTTTATTTGCTGAACCAACTCTCTTGTAGGCGATAATATTAACGCCTGAATTGTGTCTTTTGATGTATCTATCTTATGTAAAGCAGGCAAACCATAGGCAGCAGTTTTACCTGTACCTGTTTGAGCCAACCCAATAAAATCAGCATCGTTTTGTAATAAATAAGGTATTGCTTGTTCTTGTACTTCAGTAGGTGTTGTTATTCCTAACTCCTTTAATCCCTGAACATATTCTTTTCGTATTCCTAATGCTGTAAATGTTGTCATTCTCTTTATTTATAAATGCAAAGATATTGCTTTATTATTTCCCTAAAAGTAAGTTTGTTATTTCTTTAGTGACTCTTTTTGGCTTTTGTGTTTTTGCGTCTAACAGACAAAATGTAGTTTGCGACTTCACTAAAAGAGTTACTCCTCTTCGCATTTCGAAATGACGAACAGATTTTATTCCTGCTGTTTCACCAACCCACGTTTTAACGGTAATTTCATCTCCTAAAGCACCTTGTTGTTTGTAATCTATTTCATGGCGAATTACAAACCAAACATAATCTGGTTTTGGTATATCTTTTATTAACAGCGTCCAATGATCTGCAGATACTTCTTGCATCCACTTTACATACACCACATTATTAACATGATTATACTCATCTATTTCATTTGCAGTAGCAATGTATTTTTTTTCATGAAAATTCATTTCACAAAACTACGCCAATGATGTTAATTATTACTTAAATATACCCTCGATTTTATATCTATATCATTTTATTGCTGATCTTCGAAGATTGAAAACTAAGTATGAATAAAACTACAAGTAATTTTGGTACCGAAAAGATTAGTAAACTTCTTTTAAAGCAAGCAATACCTGCTTCTATAGGAATTTTAGTAATGTCATTAAACATGATTGTCGACACTATTTTCGTTGGTCGTTGGATTAGTGTTATGGCAATTGCAGCAATTACGGTTGTTTTACCAATCGCTTTTTTAATTTCATCTATCGGAATGGGAATTGGTATTGGTGGTAGTTCTATTATTTCAAGAGCTTTAGGTAAAGGTGACACCTCAAAAGCTTTTAAAGTATTCGGAAATCAAATTAGTTTAACTGTTTTCTTATCTGTATTATTTGTAGCCATAGGAATCTTTTTTGGCTTTCCTCTTTTACAGTTATTTGGGGCTAAAGGAGAAATATTAACTCCTGCTACCGATTATTTTAATGTTATTCTTTGGGGAGTACCTTTTTTAGCTTTTGCAATGATGGGAAATCCTGTGGTAAGAGCCGTTGGAAAACCTAATTATGCCATGCTTACTTTAATTTTCCCAGCTGTTATTAATATTCTTTTAGACGTTATTTTTATAAAGTTCATGAATTTAGGAATGTATGGTGCCGGGTTAGCAACTTCATTCTCATACGCTGTAAGTGGATTATTTATATTATGGTTCTTCTTATCTAAAAATACTGAGTTAAAAATTATTCCAAAATTTTTTATTATTGATTTCTCTATTTTAAAAGAAATTATTGCCCTGGGCGGAATTACCATTATTAGACAAGGAACCATTAGTCTTTTAATAATTATTTTAAATTATACCTTATTTAAATATGGTGGAGAAATATCAATTGCAGTATATGGAATAATCAACCGAGTAATGCTATTTTCTCTCTTTCCTGTATTAGGAGTAACGCAAGGTTTTTTGCCTATTGCAGGGTTTAATTATGGTGCAAACAATACTACAAGAGTTAAAGAGTCTATAAAAATTGCGATAACTTTTGGTTCGGCAATAGCTACACTAATTTTCATAGTAATAATGATTTTTCCTACCGAACTCGTAAGCCTTTTTACTGATGATGATAAATTGATTAACCTTACTTCTAATGCTTTAATTATAACATTTTTGGCTACCCCTGTAATTACAATTCAACTCATAGGTTCGGCTTATTTTCAAGCAGCAGGAAAAGCTTTACCTGCTTTATTGTTAACATTATTAAAACAAGGTTTTTTCTTAATTCCGTTAGTATATATTCTACCTAAATTTTTTGGTATAAATGGTGTTTGGATGTCTTTTCCAATTGCTGATATATTAGCTACATTGGTTACTTACTTATATTTAAACAGAGAAATTAAACGCAGTTTAAATTAAGCTTTCTCCGTTTAAATTTGTAGTTAACACATCGCTCATTAAGTTAAAAAACGGACGTAAAGCTTTAAAAGAAATATTTACTTCGGATAAAAAATCTTTAGATAATACCTCTTTATCTGTAAAATTACGAACTGCAATAAATCCTTTTTTTCGTAGTAAGTCGATATCAGGATGGTTTTTATCGAATCCTCTTGGTGCAGATTTTAGTTCAGCACCATCAAAACTAGCTCCAAAGTTCTTTACAAATTCTGGATCTTTTAAAATGTCTCTAAAATCAGCAGCATCCATTTCTATTTCTTTTCGTATACGTAATAAATCTTCTTTATTAGGTTCCCAAAATCCGCCAGCTAAAAAACTTTCTCCCGGACGAATACGTAAGTAATAACCTCCACGTAAATGTTTTCCTTTTCTAGAAAAAGAACCTGCAAAATGAGGTTTATAAGGTGTTTTATCTTTCGAAAAACGAACATCTCGATATATTCTGAAGAGCTTAAACTTGTCTATTTCGTCGTGTTTTTCTATATCTTCTCTTATGTGTGCGTAAAAATCTTTTGCATGATCTTGTATTTCTTTAAAAGCATCTTTTTGAGCTGCAAACCAATCGCGATTGTTATTTTCTTTTAAATCTTTTAAAAATTGAAGCGTTGATTTTTCTAATTGCATACATGTTATTTTTTTACAATTTGAAAGGTACAAAAAAACGCTGTAGAAAAAATCGACAGCGTTTATATATTTTGTTCTTTTGCGTTAGGGATTGAACGGTTTGTTTGAGCTCTTTTTTATTGTCAATTCGAGTGAATTTGCTTTTTCGCAAATTATTATCGAGAATACAATAAAAAAAGCGAGTAGTGAAAGCCCGCTCGAACGCCCTAATAATTATTTTAAACGTTAAATCTAAAATTCATAATATCACCATCTTGCACGATGTACTCTTTACCTTCGATACCTAATTTACCTGCTTCTTTTACTTTTTGCTCACCGCCTAAAGTTGTGTAATCTTCGTATTTGGTTACTTCGGCACGGATAAACCCTTTCTCGAAATCGGTGTGAATTACTCCGGCTGCTTGTGGTGCAGTATCACCAATATTAATCGTCCAAGCTCTTACTTCTTTTACACCAACGGTAAAATACGTTTGTAAGTTTAATAATTTGTATGCTGCTCTAATTAAAACAGAAGCTCCTGCTTCTTTTAAACCCATATCAGCTAAAAACATTTCACGCTCTTCGTAATCGTCTAACTCAGTAATATCTGCTTCTGTACCTACAGCTAAAACAATTACTTCGGCATTTTCGTCTTTTACAGCTTCTCTTACTTTAGTAACATAATCGTTACCATTCACAGCAGCACCTTCATCAACATTACATACATATAATACTGGCTTTGCAGTAATAAATTGTAATGATTGAACAATTTCTTGATCTTTTTCTGAAAACTCTATAGCTCTTACTGAAACTCCTCTCAATAAAGTTTCTTCAACTCTTAATAGAATTTCTAATTCTACTTGTGCTTCTTTATTACCAGTTTTAGCAGTTCTTTTTACACGCTCTAAACGCTTCTGAACAGTTTCTAAATCTTTTAATTGTAATTCTATATCAATCGTTTCCTTATCTCTAATAGGATCTACAGAAGCGTCAACATGAATAATATTTTCGTTATCGAAACAACGTAACACATGAATAATCGCATCTGTTTCACGAATGTTTGCTAAGAATTGGTTTCCTAATCCTTCTCCTTTACTTGCTCCTTTTACCAAACCGGCAATATCAACAATTTCTACTGTTGCAGGCATTACCCTTTCTGGATTTACCATACCTTCTAAAACCTGAATTCTAGGATCTGGTACATTTACAACACCTACATTAGGTTCGATAGTACAAAAAGGAAAGTTAGCACTTTGCGCTTTTGCATTAGATAAACAATTAAATAACGTTGATTTTCCTACGTTTGGTAACCCTACAATTCCTGCTTTCATTCTATTCTTTTATTGAAAATTTTCGTTTGCAAATATACTGCTTTGGTTTCAAAAAAAATCATTTTAAACATTTACTCATTATACATACTAAAAAAAACATAATATATATTTTTTTAACATTTTTAAAACACTTTGTGTTTGTTTTTACTACTTTTAAGAAATATTAACCAAAAAATAATTTAAATATGAAAAGACAGCATTTTTTTTTAATTTGTTTTTTATTCTTAGGAATACAACTAATGAATGCCCAAGTACAAATTAAAGGAACCATAAAAGATAGTAGTAATGAACCTCTACCTGGTGCTAATGTTTTGGAAAAAGGAACAAGTAATGGAATATCAACAGAGTTCGATGGAACTTTTTCTTTAACTGTAAATCCTAATAGCACTTTAATTATTAGTTTTTCTGGCTTTGAAACTCAGGAAATTCCTGTGAACGGACAAACTACTTTTAACATTACTTTAAACGAAGGCCTACAATTAGATGAAGTTGTTATTGTGGGTTCTAGAAACGCAAGAAGAACAGCTGTAGATACACCTGTACCTGTGGATGTTATTGATGTTGGTGATTTAGCTGCTAAAAATGGTAAAGTTGAAATAAATGACATTTTACAATACGCCGCGCCTTCCTTTAATGCAACCAAACAATCTGGTTCTGACGGAGCAGATCATGTGGTTCCTGCTTCTTTAAGGGGTTTAGGACCTGATCAAACATTGGTTTTAATCAATGGTAAAAGACGTCATCAATCATCATTAGTTAATATTTTTGGTACACGTGGTCGCGGTAATTCTGGTACCGACTTAAACGCAATTCCTACTGCTGCGATAAAAAGAATAGAAGTTTTACGTGATGGTGCATCTGCTCAATATGGTTCTGATGCAATTGCAGGAGTTATTAATATTGTTTTAAAAGATGCCACTGATGGTGTTTCTGGAAGTATAGGTTACGGTGTTTACAGTACTTCTGTAGGGAGTGGCTGGGCCGAAAAAACCGGAGAAACATTATATAATGTCAATGGAAAAAATAGACTAGACGGAAAAGACAAAAGTTTCGATGGTGGTACGTTTAAATTAGATTTAAACTATGGAGCTAAACTAAACGATAAAGGAGGGTTTATTAATTTCACGACAGAATTATTATCAAAAGAAAAAACACTACGTCCAGGTTTTTCTTGGCGTAAAGGATATGGTAGTGCTGGTGTTGATGGCTTTAACTTTATGATAAATGCTAGTTTACCAATTAACGATAACACCGAGGTATACGCTTTTGGTGGAAGGAATTATAGAGATACTGATGCTTACGCTTTTTCTAGAGATAGTTTTGATGATGGCGATAATAGAACTGTTCCTAGCTTATTCCCGAATGGATATACACCAAGAATAACTTCTAATATTGCAGATATTTCTGTTTCAACAGGTGTAAAACATAAATTAGAAAATGGTTGGGAAGTTGATTTTAACAACACCTATGGTGAAAATAAATTTCATTACTTAATAAAAGATACTAATAACGCTTCTTTAAAAGATGCTTCTCCTACAGAATTTGATGCAGGCGGGCATAGCTTATCTCAAAACACTACCGGTGTTGATTTCTCTAAATATTTTGAAGATTCAATGAGCGGAATAAATATTGCCTTTGGACTAGAATACCGAACAGAGAACTTTATTATTTTTGCGGGTGAAGAATCTTCTTATGGATTATATGATGAAGACGGACTTTTAATAACCAACCCTGGTACACAAGTTATTGCTACCGATTCTAATGGAGATGATTTACCGGGAGGTGCGCAAGGATTCCCTGGTTACAGCCCAGATAATGAAGTAGACAAATCAAGAAGTAATGTTGGTGTATATCTTGATTCTGAGTTTAATTTTACTGATAAATTTTTAGTAGGAGCAGCACTTAGATTTGAAGACTACAGTGATTTTGGTAGTACTTTTAACTTTAAATTAGCTTCACGATTTAAAGTAAATGATAATTTAAGTTTTAGAGGTTCTATTTCTTCAGGATTTAGAGCTCCTTCTTTAGCGCAATTATATTACAACTTAAAGTTTACTAACATTGTAAACGGAGTGTCATTACCTTCTTTATTATCAGCAAATAATAGTACCGTAACTAGAGCCTTTGGAATTGATCAATTAAAAGAAGAAACTGCTTTTAATACAAGTATTGGTTTTACATATAAAAATGGCGGATTTACAGCAACTGTTGATGCTTACTCTATAGCTGTAGATGACAGAGTTATTTTAACAGACAATTTTGATGCCTCTGCTTTAAATTTAGGTGTAGATGCAGCTCAGTTTTTTGCAAATGGAGTAGATACTAAAACTCAAGGTGTTGATATTGTTTTAAATTACAAAAAGAACTTTGACGAGCATAGAGTAAATGTAGGTTTAGTTGGTAACTTTAATGATACTAAAATTGAAAAAATTAAAAATGGAAACCTAAACAGGTTTACATTTTTTAGTCCGTTTTCAGAAGCTTATTTAAAAGCTGCTGCTCCTGATCATAAATTTGGATTAAACTTAGGTTACGGATATAAAAAGTTTGACTTAGCATTAGGTTTAACTAAATTTAGTGAAGTACAATTACAAGATTTTCAATGGGTAGATACCCCAGCAACAACACAGGCAGAAGCTGATGCTTTATATCCTGTAGCTACAGATATTTATAAAAGTAAAATCACAGCTGATTTAAGTTTAAGTTATGCTTTTACAAAGAAACTTACACTTACTGTTGGAGGGAATAATATTTTTAACACCTACCCTACTTCACAATTTGATGGATGGACAGATCAAGGTGGATTAGCCGATTCTGTACAAATGGGTTCTGATGGTGCATACTTCTTTACTCGATTAGGTTTTCAATTATAAATAACAAATAAATTAAGCAATAAAAAACCCCGAGATATTTCTCGGGGTTTTTCTTTATTTTAAAATGATGTGGACTATTCGTTATGCATAAACTTCTGCTTACCTAACAACGCTTCTTCAGTTTCAACGTTATCATCATCAGGAACACAACAATCTACAGGACATACTGCCGCACATTGAGGTTCTTCATGAAAACCTTTACATTCGGTACACTTGTCTGCAACAATATAGTATATTTCATCAGAAATAGGTTCTTGAGTTTCATCTGCATTTGCTTTTTTACCATTTGGTAAAACCACATTTCCAGTTAAATCTGTTCCGTCTGCATATTTCCAATCATCAGCTCCTTCATAAATTGCTGTATTCGGACATTCTGGTTCACATGCACCACAATTTATACATTCATCTGTTATAATAATTGCCATAATTAATCTGTTTCAGTTTTGTAACTTTGCAATCGCAAAAATAGTTCCAAATTAACTTAGAAACAAAATATAATGGATACAATCCAAAATAGAATTTCAGCTTTTGTAGAATTAGGGAAATTTTTAAGCCAGTTTACCCAAAAAGAAACTGCTCAAAAAAACGATATCCAATTCAATGATTTGTTTTTTGACGGATTTAAACATCAATTAAAAATAGCAGGAGAAAAAAACACTTGGTTTACCAAAGAAAACTTATTGTTTGCTACCGAAAGTTGGTCTAAAGCCTTAACAAACGAAAATATTCAACAATGGGTTGCTAACGAAAGTTTAGGTAAAAAAGACATCAAGCAAGTAGCCGTTATTATGGCCGGAAATATTCCGTTAGTAGGATTTCATGACTTTTTATCTGTTTTAATTTCTGGGCATTCGGTTTTAGTTAAACAATCTTCTAACGATAAAAACTTATTGCCTTTTTTAGCGAAGTATTTAGAATATGTTCAACCAGAATTAAAAGGTAAAATTACATTTACGGAACAAAAGTTAACTGGTTTTGATGCTGTAATAGCTACAGGAAGTAATAATACGGCGCGTTATTTCGAATATTATTTTAAAGATAAACCTAGTATTATTAGAAAAAGTAGAAATTCGGTTGCTGTTTTAACAGGAAACGAAACGGCACAAGATTTTGAAAATTTAAGTAACGATGTATTTTGTTACTTCGGATTAGGTTGTCGTTCGGTATCTAAACTATATGTCCCTAAAGATTATAATTTCGATCCTTTTTTTACGGGAATGTTTAACAAACAAGAAATTATCAACAATGCAAAATATGCCAATAATTACGACTATAACAAAGCGGTGTATTTAATGAGCGAGTTTGATATTTTAGAAAACGGATTTTTAATGATTAAGGAAGATGAAAGCTATGCCTCTCCTATCGCCTCTGTTTTTTATGAATATTACGACAATGCAGATGATTTAAAAACAAAACTAAAGCAAGACGAAGAAAAAACACAGTGTATCGTTGCTAATAATTTTATGGAAGGAGAAATTGCTTTTGGCGAAACACAAAATCCGCAGTTATGGGATTATGCTGATGGCGTAAATACCTTAGAATTTTTATCAAAAATTTAAAGATAAACTCCTTATAAATTTCGCACCTTTGTGCTAACAAAACACTACTGAATAATGAAAAAACATAACTTTAGTGCAGGTCCGTGTATTTTACCTGAAGAAGTGTTACTAAAAGCTTCTGAAGCTATTATAAACTTTAATGATGATAATTTATCGTTGTTAGAAATATCGCACAGAAGTAAACCTTTTGTTGCTGTTATTGAAAACGCACGAAGTTTAGCTTTAGAATTATTAGGCTTAGAAAACAAAGGTTACAAAGCGCTATTTTTACAAGGCGGTGCAAGCAATCAATTTTTAATGACTGCTTACAATTTACTAAACAAAAAAGCCGCGTATTTAAATACCGGTACTTGGAGTAGCAAAGCTATTAAAGAAGCAAAATTATTTGGCGAATTGGTTGAGGTAGCTTCATCCGAAGATAAAAACTTTAATTACATACCTAAAGGATATGAAATTCCTACAGATGTAGATTATTTTCATTGCACGAGTAACAATACAATTTACGGATCGCAAATGAAAAGTTTTCCGGAAACTAATGTTCCGTTAATTTGTGATATGAGTTCTGATATTTTTTCTCGTCAATTAGATTTTTCTAAGTTTGATTTGATCTATGCTGGTGCCCAAAAAAATATGGGTCCTGCAGGAACAACTTTGGTAATTATCAAAGAAGATATTTTAGGCAAAGTAACACGCGAGATTCCATCAATGTTAAATTATCAAACTTTTATTGATAAAGATAGCATGTTTAACACACCTCCTGTTTTTGCGGTGTATACATCAATGCTTACTTTAGAGTGGTTGAAAGATTTAGGCGGAATTGAGTTTATAGAAAAAGTAAACAATCAAAAATCAGCACTTTTATATAGTGAAATAGATAGAAACCCTTTATTTAAAGGAGCTGTTGTTAAAGAAGACAGAAGCCATATGAACGCTACTTTTTCTTTAACAGACAACAATTTAAAAGAAACATTTAACACCCTATGGAAAGAAGCCAATATTAATGGTTTAGACGGCCACAGAAGTGTTGGTGGTTACAGAGCAAGTATGTACAATGCATTGCCATTATATAGTGTGCAAGCATTGGTAGATGTAATGCATGAATTAGAACGAAAAGCATAATACAAACGTCATTCCGAACAAAGTGAAGGAATCTATTTATAAAGATTGCCACATCATTTTATTCCTCGCAATGACATTATAAAAGTAAGAATGAAAATATTAGCAAACGACGGAATCTCAGAAAGTGGAAAAGCTACTTTAGAAAATGCAGGATTTGAAGTAATAGTTACCAAAGTTGCCCAAGAGCAATTAGATAGTTTTATCAATGATGAAGAAATTAATACCATCATTATTAAAAACACTACAGAAATACATGCTGAACTTATAGATAATTGTCCGACCTTAAAGTTAATTGCAAACGCAAGTACAAATAACGACAACGTAGATGTTATATATGCTGAAGAAGCTGGTTTACAAGTTGTAAATATTTCTGATGCTAGTGCCAATGCTGTTGCCGAATTGGTTTTTGCACATTTATTAGGAATGGCTCGTTATTTACATCAAGCCAACAGAGAAATGCCTTTAGAAGGCGATGTAAGTTTTAATGCTTTAAAATCTCAATTTTCTAACGGAACTGAATTACGTGGTAAAACCCTTGGTATTATTGGTATGAGTGCTGCAGGACAACAAGTAGCTAAACTCGCTTTAGGACTAGGAATGAAAGTGGTTGCCTTTGATGTTAACTTCGATAATACAATAACAATTCCGGTGGAGTTTTTTAACGGTGAAATTATTGATATTCAAATTGATATGTTAAGTTCTGATGAGCTATTAAAAGAAGCACATTTTATCAGCTTACATTTATCTGCTCAAGAAAAGCATCTAATCGGAGTTAAAGAATTTGAAAAGATGAAAGACGGAGTTGGTTTTATTAATGTCGCTCAAGGCGGGTTGGTAGATGAGGTTGCCTTAATTAACGCTATAGAGAGCGGTAAAGTGAAGTATGCAGGTTTAGATACTTTCGAAAATCAACCAAATCCAGAGATTCAGTTATTAATGAATCCTGAACTTTCTTTAAGTCCTAATATTGCTTCATATACTATAGAAGCACAGCATAAAATAGGTACAGAGTTGGCAGATAAAATTATTAATTCTTTACACTAAAAACTAAAATTATTAATGGCAATTGTAAAACCATTTAAAGCAGTACGAGCAACTCGAGATAAAGTTGCCATGGTATCTTCTAAATCATATGAAGTTTATCCTCCAGACATGTTAAATGCTAAGTTAGCTTTTAATCCTTTTTCATTTTTACATGTTGTAAATCCTGGGTATAAATATCATAAACAAGATATTACTGGTGATCAACGCTTTAAATTGGTGCACAATCGTTATTTAGAATTTAAAGAAGATGGTATTTTTACAAAAGATAAGAACCCTGGTTTTTATATTTATCAAAAAATAACACCAACCAATTCTTTTTGCGGAATTATAGCTGCAACTTCTGTAGAAGATTACCACAACAATACCATTAAAAAACACGAAGGCACTTTAAGAGAAAGAGAATTATTATTTGAAAACTACCTAAAAAACACTGGGTTTAATGCAGAACCTGTGCTTTTAACGTATCCTGATAATGATACTATTAATAGTATTATTGAAAAGTATCGTAAAAACAGGGCTGAATACGAATTTTCTACAACAGATAAAGACTCACATTTATTATGGATTATAGATGATGAAAAAGATGTTGCACAAATTTCTAATGCTTTTTCACAAGTAAATACTTTATATATTGCCGATGGCCATCATCGCTCTACTTCTGCTTGCTTGCTTGCAAAAAACTTAGCAAAAGAAAATCCGGAACATACTGGTAACGAAAAATATAATTTCTTCATGAGCTACTTGTTACCCGAAAGCCAATTAAGTATTTATGAATTTAATCGATTTATAAAAGATTTAAACGGCTTAGCTGTTGATGAGTTTTTAATTGAATTAGACACCTTTTTTAGAATAGAAAACAGAGGTCAGGAATTATATAGGCCAAAAGAAAAGCATCAATTTAGCATGTATTTAAATGGGGAGTTTTATGCTTTACACTTGCGAAAATCTGTCTATAAATTTACAGATGCTTTAAGTAAATTAGATGCTCAAATTTTGTATCAAACCATTTTAAATCCGATTTTAGGAATTAAAGATATAAGAAACGCATCAAAAATAATGTATTCGCAAGATAAATCAGACAGTTTAGAGTTGAAAACAAAAGTTGATAGTGGCGATTTTAAAGTTTCTTTCGGTATGTTACCAACCACAATAAACGAACTAAAAGAAATTGTAGATGCGGATATGTTAATGCCACCTAAAACCACTTATATCGAACCTAAACTGAGAAGTGCTTTAACTATTTATGAATTTTGATATGATGACAGGAATTAAAGAAAATCTTCAAGAAATAAAAAATACTATTCCCGAAAATGTAACCTTAGTTGCGGTTTCTAAAACCAAACCTATTACCGACCTTCAAGAAGCATACGATGCAGGTCAGCGTGTATTTGGTGAAAACAAAATTCAGGAAATGGTAACAAAGTTTGATGCTTTACCAAAAGACATTAAATGGCATATGATTGGACATTTACAACGCAATAAGGTAAAATACATGGCGCATTTTGTTGATTTAATTCACGGTGTAGATAGTTTAAAAACCTTGACAGAAATTAACAAACAAGCTAAAAAACACAATCGTGTAATTAACTGCTTACTTCAGGCTCGTATTGCAAAAGAAGATACCAAGTTTGGTTTGTCCTTTTTAGAGATTGATGAAATTATTTCATCAGAAGAATTTTCAGAGTTACAAAATATAAAGGTTGTTGGCTTTATGGGAATGGCTACTTTTACAGATAATCAGGAGCAATTACAAGAAGAATTTTCATCGTTAGCTACATTTTTTACTGAAAGGCAAAATAAAAACTCAAAACTATCTACGTTATCAATGGGAATGAGCGGTGACTATCAATTAGCTATCGAAAATGGTAGTAATATGGTAAGAATTGGTAGTGCTATTTTTGGAGTTCGAAATTATATTGTTTAGATTTACATTAATCAGCTAAAAAGAAAAAGAATTGTACGCAATATTAGATATTGAAACAACAGGGGGTAAATTTAATGAAGAAGGAATGACTGAAATTGCTATTCATAAATTTGATGGACACCAAATAGTCGATCAGTTTATTAGTTTAGTAAATCCAGAAAGAGATATTCAAGAATTTGTTGTTAAATTAACAGGTATAAATAATAAAATGCTTCGAAATGCACCAAAGTTTTACGAGGTGGCAAAACGAATTATAGAGATAACTGAAGGGTGTACTATTATTGCTCACAACGCTAATTTTGATTATCGTATTTTACGTCTAGAATTTAAACGTTTAGGCTATGATTTTAAGAGAAATACACTTTGTACAGTAGCACTTAGTAAAAAATTAATTCCAGAATCTCCTTCCCACAGTTTAGGAAAATTATGTCGTTTTGTTGGCATTCCTATGTCTGATAGACACAGAGCTAACGGAGATGCTTTAGCAACGATACAATTATTTAAATTATTGTTAGAAAAAGATGTTCATAAAAGTATTATTCAACAATCAATAAAATATGCTGATAACAGGCAAGAAAAGCAACGTCTTATAAAGATATTAGATAAGCTACCTGAAAAACAAGGTGTGTTTTACGTGCATAATGAACAAGGTACTATTATATTTATTGGTAGAGGAAAAAACATCAAACAAGAAACAAATAAACTATTTTTAAAAGAAACTCCTAAAGCTAAGAAGATATTAAAAAGAGTTAACGATGTTAGCTATGAAGAAACCGGTAATGTACTTTTTACTCGTTTAAAATATCATTTAGAGCTTACAAGGTTAAAACCTAAGTTTAACGTTATTCGCAAACGAAAAAATGCTGATAAGAATTTTAATCACGATAATTTATTAATTGTAGATAAAGGAAGGGTCCCAGAAGAACATGCTGTCATTTTAATAGAAAACAACATCGTTTTAGGATATACGTATACCAACTTAGCTTTTCAAGAAAATAATTTAAGTATATTAAAATCAATGCTTACTCCTATAGAAAGTGCCGATTTAGCCAAAACAATTATTAAAAATTATTTACTAAAAAATAAAGTGTCTAAAATAGTAAGATTACAAATAGAAAATAATTTGTAATATTGTTAAAACATCATAAAAATATTTTTTTTTGGAAAACAAAACGAAAAACTGGAAAGACAAATTACATGATGTAATTTACGGAACAGATACTCCAGCTGGTAAGTTGTTTGACATCGTGTTACTATTTGCTATTTTAATTAGTATCTTATTAGTAATGCTTGAAAGTATTGAGAGCTTTGATAATAAATATCATGATTTTTTAAATACTGCTGAGTGGGTTATTACCTTTTTATTTACCATAGAATATTTTGCTAGAATAATATCCATTAAAAAACCATCAAAATATATTTTTAGTTTTTATGGCGTTGTTGATTTTTTATCTACCATACCTAAATATTTATCACTATTTTTAATAGGTTCACATAGTTTAGTCGCGCTAAGAGCGTTTAGATTGCTACGAATTTTTCGAATTCTTAAGGTTTCGAGATACGTAGGAGAATCTAATCAACTTATAAAATCTTTAAATGCAAGTAAAGCTAAAATAGGAGTATTCTTATATTTTGTTCTTATTGTTTGCATTATTTTAGGTGCTGTAATGTACTTTATAGAAGGTGCTGAAAATGGTTTTACTAGTATTCCTAGAAGCATATATTGGTCTATCGTAACATTAACGACTGTTGGTTACGGAGACATTGCTCCGCAAACTGCTTTAGGTCAATTAATCGCAAGTATTACTGTTATTATCGGATACGCTATTATTGCGATTCCTACAGGAATTGTAAGTTCAGAAATGGCAAGAAAACAAGCTTTGTCTGATTCAAAAAAATGCCCTGATTGTTCAACTACCGGACATAAAGATGATGCCGAATTTTGTTATAACTGCGGAACAAAACTTAATTAAATGTCTCAAAAAAATATATTAATAACCATTGTTGGCGCTACAGCTATTGGTAAAACTGCTCTTAGTATAAAATTAGCACAGCATTTTAATTGCGATATTATTTCGTGTGATTCACGTCAGTTTTTTAAAGAAATGACAATCGGTACTGCGGTACCTGACTCTGATGAATTGGCTGCTGCGCAACATCATTTTATTCAGAATAAAAGCATTTTCGAGGACTATTCTGTTGGTGAATTTGAGAAAGATACTTTAAGTAAGTTAAATGAATTATTCTTAAAAAATCCTATTCAAATAATGGTTGGCGGTAGTGGATTATATGTTGATACTGTTTTAAAAGGATTAGATTATTTCCCTGAAGTTGATCCATCAATAAGAATAAATCTTACTAAAGAATTAGAAGAAAACGGAATAGAACCACTTCAAAATAAATTGAAAGCACTAGATATTGAAACGTATAATTCGATAGCTATTGATAACCCACATCGTGTTATGCGTGCTTTAGAAATTTGTATCGGCACAGGTAAAACATACAGTTCTTTTAAAAACAAACCAAAAGCTCCTCGTAATTTTAAATCCATAAAAATTGGATTAAATGCCGATAGACAAATTATGTACGATCGTATTAATAAACGTGTTGATATGATGATGGATACTGGTTTATTAGAAGAAGCTAAAACAATGTATCCTCATAAAAAATTAAATGCTTTAAAAACGGTTGGATATAGAGAGTTATTTGAATATTTAGATGGCAATTTTACCAAAGAATTTGCTATTGAAGAAATTAAAAAAAATACTCGTCGTTTTGCAAAACGACAAGGAACTTGGTTTAGAAAAGATAAAGAAATCGTTTGGTTTGATTATCAATCTGACCTCGAAACAATTGTAACAGCTATTAAAAATCAATTTTAACAAATTTTAAAGCACTTAGCTCGTTCACTTTTTTATATTTGTCAAAAACATCAAAAAAAAATGAAATCAAATATTATATTTTTAGCTGCAATTCTTTTATCTACAGTAACATTTTCTCAAACTAAATTAGGTACTGTAAATAGTAACTTAATTATAGGTAAAATGCCACAAATGAAAAATGTTTTACGAAGAGTAGAAAATTCTGGTAAAAAATTAGATTCTTCTTTTAGCATAAAAGCTACTGAGTATCAAACGAAATCTCAAACCTTTAGTGAGACTCAAAAAACATTAAGTGAAGCTGATAAAAAAACAAAATATCAAGAACTAATTTCTTTAGAACAAGATTTACAAAAATTTCGTGTTAACGGTACAAAAATGATGCAATTACAAAGAGAAGAATATATGCGACCGTTATATAAAAAACTAAGTGAAGTTATTAGCGAAGTTGCTAAAGAAAATGGTTATACTCAAGTTTTAACTACTGATGGGAATGAATTTGGTTATGTTGATGAAAATTTTGACATCACTCAATTAGTTTTAGATAAATTAGGTATCAAAGAATAATTTTGACTTTTCAAAAGCATTATGAATAAAAAAGAAATTATAGGACTCGCATTAATATTTATTGGAATGATAATGCAATTGATGCTAAAAATTGAAATTATTAATTTTATTTCCGGAATCTTAATTGGTGCTGGGATAGGCTTTCTTATTGCTAATAAAATTAAGAATAATCCTATTTCTTTTTAATGGATAAAAAATCTAAAAACTTACAATTACAATACGAAGGATTTTTACAAACACCTTTTCTATGGCTATGGCATGGAAAAGGTGTTTTTGATTTTGACCAATTTGAAATAAACCCAAATAAAATAACTATTTTTAACGCTGTAATTACCCAAAATTTACGCTTAGGAAAATTAGTAGAACGTTTTGTTTCTTATGAGCTACAACAAGATACATCAATTAAAATTATTGTAGAAAACATTCAAATTCAACAAGAAAAATTAACTTTAGGCGAGTTAGATTGTATTTTATATAAAAATGAAAAACCAATACATGTAGAAATTGTTTACAAATTTTATTTATATGACAATACTGTTGGTAATACAGAAATTGAACATTGGATAGGACCTAATAGAAAAGATTCATTAATACAAAAACTAACCAAACTTAAAGAAAAACAATTACCACTACTCTACTCTAAAC
Source organism: Tenacibaculum bernardetii (assembly GCF_029125915.1). NCBI lineage: Bacteria > Pseudomonadati > Bacteroidota > Flavobacteriia > Flavobacteriales > Flavobacteriaceae > Tenacibaculum > Tenacibaculum bernardetii. The sequence continues at coordinate 70,199 of NZ_JAQJCU010000009.1, read as the reverse complement.
AATGCGAAACTTATTTAGATAAACTAAATTTAGTTACTAACGAAATTGATCAGCAACTCTATTTTAAAGCCCAGTTATTTGTTCCGTTAAAAGAATATGGAAACAAGTTTCCTCTAATAAATAATGACTGTATTATTGGGTTTTATGCAACGTTAAAAGAACTCGAACAATTTAAGGAATGTAAATTTCACATTCCGAATAAACACGATTGGTTGGTTAAACCACATACAAATATTGATTGGCTTAATTTTAATCTTTATACTGAAAAAGCTAACTCTTTTCTTGAAGAAAAAAGAGCACCTTTATGCTGGATAAAACACCCGAACGGTAAAATTATGAAGTTTTTTGTTGTTTGGTGGGATTTTTGATATCACCTAGAAAAATAAATTATGAAAATAATAAAAACCGTATCATTTACCCTTTCAGTACTTTTTATTTTCGCATTTTCTTCCTGTGTTGAAGATGAAGTTAAAAGCGCATCATGCATAGAATTCGATAAAATCTCACAAGGTTACAATATTTTAGAAACAGCTGTTTTTACAACTAAAATTATTGAATTCGAAATTTATAATACATGTCCTTATAAAATAAAAGTTACCGATATAAAAATCCGAGGAAAAAATGCTAGTGAATTTACAATTCAGGGAATTGCAGAAGGCACCTATCTAACAGAGAATAAAATAAAATTCAATATTCTTTTCTCTCCTAAAAGTTTAGGGAAAAAAGAAGCTGGCTTAACGATTTTTCATGAGTTTGGCTCTCTTGTTATTTTTGTGAATGGCGAAGGGGTTTAACTACGATCCTTTTCTTGCGACAGTTTTTACCAATCTTTTTCTAGATGTAATAAAATAAACACCTGTTAATAAAATTACAGATGCTATTACCGATTGTTCGGTAAGTTGTTCATCTAATAAACTCCAACCTAAAAACAAGGCTATTATCGGGTTTACATAAGCGGATGTTGCTACTTTTTCTGGTGATACCGATTTTAAAAGATAATTAAAAGCTGTAAAAGCAACGATACCTCCAAAAATAACCAAGAACAGCATCGCTCCTTGTGTTTTACTAGCCCAATTTAATGGCGAAACCCACGTTTCTTTAAAAATTAAACTTGATATTACTAATATAGTTCCTGCTATTAACATTTGATATCCCGTAGCAACCAAGTAATTTTTTGGTAAATCTGCTTTCGATACAAAAACACTTCCGTAGCTCCAACTTAACACACAGGTTAAGATCATAAAAATACCTAAAACACCACCTTCAGAAGTTGTAATTTCTTTCTGACTTACCAATAAATACATTCCCGCTAAACCAAATAACACTCCGATTACTGATTTTCGTTGCATTTTTTTACCATCTATTAAACGCAATAAGAAAAGCACAAACAATGGTTGTGTTGATGCTAATAATGCAGCAAAACCTGTATCAACATATTTTAAAGCCCATACAAAAACTCCGTTTCCATATACTAGAAACAAAAAACCTGCTATTGCTGAATTTAAAAGTTGTGTTTTGGTTATTTTTATTGATATTTTTAACAATGTAGCAATGATCATAATCAACACACCTGCCACTAAAAATCGAATAGAAGCCAAAAATAAAGGAGACAATTCGGTTACCGCAATTTTATTAAATAAATAAGTAGATCCCCATATAATATATATCGAAAAAAATGCTGCAATAATTAATAATTTGGAGTTTTTCATACTTACTTAGTTTATAAAGTAAAAATACTATAATTGTAATTTATAAAAGTGGATTAAAATATATTTTTTCAGAAGCTATTTCCCGCTTTTCGCACTCGCTCTCTGCGAGGAGCTCAAACAAATGCTACAATCGGGGCTAGACTGCTTATTAAATTATGGCTAAGTTCTATACTTCTAGTTATTTTATTAAAACATGTGAGATTTTTAAAAACAAAAAAATCACCAATAGTGGTGATCTTTTGTTTGAAATATATCAAAGTATATTCTATAAATATCAAATCGTCTTTCTGAATTTATTTCAGAATCAAATTCTCTTAATTCAAACTAAATTATGATGAGAACCTGAAATAAATTCAGGTTTGCATAAACATTAATCAATCAAAATACTTTTATATAAGTGTCTCTAAATAATGACTTTCTATAGCATATGTTTCTTTTAAGCCAGATATTTTATCATCTATTTTAGAAGTATCGTTCTTTTTAGATGATTTACTTGCCACCAACATTACATTTTTACGCGTATGTTCGTTACTTATAAATTCAAATACTTTCGTATTGTAATTACTTTTTTCTAAAATAAGCGCACGAATCGTATCAGTAACCATTTCGAATTGGCGCTCTTTAAAGATTCCGTATTTTAAAAGCGGACTCTCCTGCTCTTTTCCTTTTACTTGCTGACGGATTTGTTTATGACAACATGGTGCACAAATAATTAATTCAGCTTTAGCTGATAATCCTTTGTAAATGGCATCGTCTGTTGCGGTATCACAAGCATGTAAAGCTATTAAAATATCAATTTTATTATTATCATATTCCTGAATTGGCTGAGCTACAAACGATAATTTTTTAAACTCAGATTTTTCGGCTATATCATTACAATAATCCACCAATTCTTTACGCAATTCAATACCAGTAACTGTAGCACTGTATTTTTTTTGATTTACTAAATAATCATACAAAGCAAAAGTTAAATAGCCTTTACCCGATCCCATATCAACAATATTAATATGTTTTGGTAATTTGGTAGACTTTAATAAACCTTCAATAATCTCTAAATATTTATTAATTTGACGGTATTTATCGGCCATTTTATGAATCACCTTACCTTCTTTATCGGTAATTCCTAAATGATGTAAATAACTTCCAGCTTCGGCTAAACGTTCTTTTGGTTTATCATGGGTTACGGGCAATTTATTTTTAAAACTCGCCGCATTTTCACGATAAGAAACTTTTTTCTTTTTTGATATAAAAACCAATAAATCTTTAGATAATGTAAATAAAGTTGCCGCTCTAAAATTATCCATCAATAAGATTTCTAATTCAGATAATGCTTCGGTAATAGTATAATTTTTAACCTTATCATTTGTAGTATAATGATAGGTAAATTGCATCATTTCTGCTCCTTTAATAGTTACCAAACGAACATATACGTTTGGCAATCCATCACTTTTCTTGATAGGTTTACTTAAAGTTAGTTTTACAAATTCAGATTCTAAAACACTTTCGTTTAACGCATCTCTTAGTTGTTGAAATTCATTCATATTGCAAAAATAGTTAATAAGCATTAGTTTATTAGTAAAATAGACTAACTAAAACTTTTTTCTATGCAAAAAAAGAAGGATAATAAACATTGCTGTTTATTATCCTTCTTAAATTTAATAACTAAATATCTTTAATTACGGTAAAAGAACATTATTAACAGCATGAATTACCCCATTTGTTCCTTGTACATCTGTTACCGAAATAACTACTGATTGACCGCTTGATGTTTCTAACTTAGCTCCATCTGTTAAATCTACAGTTACCATTCCTCCTGATAACATTGTAATTTCTTGATTATCTGATAACTGACCAGCTTGTACATTTGCCCCGTTAACTACGTGGTATTTTAAAACTGCATCTAAAGTTTCAATTGGCACATCTCCTAAACCATTCCAGGCATTATTACTATCTAATAAAGCTTGAAAAGCCGCGTTTGTTGGTGCGAATACCGTAAATGGTCCGTCACTATTTAATACATCTACAAAAGCAGTTGTATGTCTACTATCTGTTAAGGCAGCTACTAAACTTGTAAAACCTGCATTATTTAACGCTAAAGTTACAAGACTTGGTGGTAACATTACTTTATCTATAATATGTACAACACCATTACTTGCTTCAACATCAACTGTTATAGGTTTAGAATCTCCATTAAACTCTACACCTCCAGTAGTTTCAACCTGTAATGATAAATTTTCATCGTTTGGTCCTGTTGCTAAAGTTTTTACATAAGTATCAGAAAGATCTGCTGATGTTACTTTAGATGTTAAAACATGAAACTTTAATACTGTTGCTAAAGTTTCAGTAGGAATGTCGTTTAAAGTACTCCAATCATCGTTTGAATCTAATAACGTAGCAAAAGCATCGTTATTTGGTGCAAACACAGTATAAGGTCCATTCATTTTTAAAGCATCTACTAAATCGGCTTTTACAACCGCATCAACTAATATACTTAATGACGGAGTAGCCGAAGCTAACTCTATAATGTCTTTAGGGTTGTCAATAACAACTACAGGATCGTCGTCATCACTACAAGATGTTAATAATGATAAACTTAGTAATAAGCCAAGTGCCGCAATACTTTTAAATTTTTTAATAACCATTTTTAATAATTTTTTAATTAATAATTAGTATTTGTTATTTGATAATTTTTATTGAAATAAAATTATTTTGTTTACCTTATTTTACAAATCAATAAACAAATTAAAATTAGATATAAAAATATCACTTAATACTTATAGTAATTAGTGATACACAAATATACAAATGTTTAACTAAATAACAAATAAGTTAAACGTTATTTTTATGTTAAAAAAAAACACCTCCTAGAATTAACTAAAAGGTATTGGTAAATTATTATTATGAAAAATGTTTTACAAAAGAAATTTAATTAATTTCTTTCTTTTAAAACAGCTTCTATTTCTGTTAATGTAAATCCTTTCGCCTTTAAAAGAATTACAATATGATAAAATAAATCGGCAGCTTCATTTTTAAATAAATCGGCATCATTATCTTTTGCTTCAATAACCAATTCTACCGCTTCTTCTCCTACTTTCTGTGCTACTTTATTAATTCCTCGTTTATATAGTTTATTTGTATATGACGTTGGATGATCAGTATCTATACGATCACTAACAATTCGCTCTAATTCATATAAAAACCCTTTTGGAGTTTCTTCCGCAAAACAAGAAGTAGTTCCTTTATGGCAGGTTGAACCTGCTGGCATTACTTTTATTAAAATAGTATCGTTATCACAATCTATCTTAATGTCTTTTACATCTAAAAAGTTACCAGACTCCTCACCTTTTGTCCATAACCTATTTTTACTTCTACTAAAAAAAGTTACTTTATTTTCTTTCTTTGTTTTTAAGAAAGCTTCTTCGTTCATATACCCTAACATTAATACTTGTAATGTGGTATTATTCTGAATTATTACAGGAACTAACCCGTCTCCTTTTGTAAAATCTATATTCATCGTACTGGTATATTTTGTTCTTTTAAATATTCTTTAAGCTTTGGCACTGGTATTTCAGCGAAATGAAAAATACTAGCTGCTAAACCTGCACTCGCTTCTGTTTTTGTAAATACATTTTTAAAGTGTATTTCTTTACCGGCTCCGCCTGATGCTATTACAGGTATATTTATTGCTTTACTAACATCATTTGTTATATCTAGCGCAAAACCTGCTTTTGTTCCGTCGTTATTCATTGATGTTAATAAAATTTCACCTGCACCTAATTTTTCAACTTCCTTAGCCCAAGCAACCGTTTCTAACTCAGTTTCATGAGTTCCTCCTTTTGTAAATACTTTCCAATTATTATTTACATTTTTGGTATCAATAGCAACTACTACAAACTGACTTCCAAAACGGTTTTTTAAATCGGTTATTAATTGCGGGTTTTTAACTGCCGATGAATTGATACTTACTTTATCTGCACCTGCTTTTATCAAAGCCAAAGCATCATCAACCGTACTTATTCCACCACCAACTGTAAAAGGTATATTTATTTCTTGCGCTATTTTCTCTACTAACTCAACTAACGTTTTTCTGTTTTCGAGCGTTGCAGTAATATCTAAAAACACCAACTCATCAGCACCATCTTTTACATATTGCTTAGCCAATTCAATCGGATCACCTGCGTCTTTAATATCAATAAAATTAACACCTTTTACTGTGCGACCGTTTTTGATATCTAAACAAGGTATTATTCTTTTTTTTAACATATTTAATAGTTATCATCATTTTTAAAATCCAAAGAAACCTTTTAAAAGATCACTTCATCATTCTTTCTTGCAATGATGTATTATTTTATTATAAAATTTTCTAATTGCTTTAACGAAATTCTATTTTCGTAAATCGCTTTACCCAAAATTGCGCCTTCACAACCTATTTCTTTAAGTCGTATTAAATCATCAATATTAGCAACACCACCACTTGCTATTAAGTTAACGCCACTTTTACTTAATATTTCTTGATACAACTCAACAGATGCTCCTTGTAACATTCCGTCTTTAGCAACATCTGTACAAATAGTATTTTTAATTCCTAATTTCTCATATTTTATGATAAAATCAATCACCTCTACTTCTGATGTTTCTAACCATCCGTGTGTAGCAATTTTACGATTGATACAATCGGCACCTAAAATAATTTTATCGCTACCATATTCTGTTAACCATCCTGTAAAAATATCAGGGTTTTTAACAGCGATACTTCCTCCTGTTATCTGACTTGCGCCGTTATCGAAAGCAATTCGTAAATCTTCATCTGATTTTAATCCACCACCGAAATCGATTTTTAAATTTGTTTTGGCAGCAATTTCTTGCAACACTTTGTAATTTACAATGTGTTGTGATTTGGCTCCATCTAAATCTACTAAATGTAAATATTCGATTCCGCTATCTTCAAATTCTTTTGCTACTTCAACAGGATTTTCGTTATATATTTTTTTGGTTGCATAATCGCCTTTTGTTAAGCGTACACATTTTCCGTCAATAATATCTATGGCAGGTATAATTCTCATTTTCTTAATTTTATAATTCTAAAAAGTTTTTTAATAATTTTTCACCGATGCTTGCTGATTTTTCTGGATGAAATTGCATGGCATAAAAATTATCTTTTTGCATAATCGAACTAAATGGTTTTATATAATCACAAGTTGCAATAGTATTTTCACAAACTTCAGCATAATAACCGTGCACATAATATACATCTTCATTAATAGCTAGATTCTCTACTATTTTTGATGGTTTTATTTCTGAAAAGTTATTCCATCCCATGTGTGGTACTTTCATTAAAGGAGGAAATTGTTTTGTTACGGTATCAAAAATACCTAAACATGTTGTATTGCCTTCTTCTGATGATGCGCACATTAATTGTAAACCTAAGCAAATACCCAATACTGGCTGGGTAAGAGATACTAAAAGTTCGTCTAATTTACGTTCTTTTAAATAAGCCATTGCCGAACTTGCTTCACCAACACCCGGAAATATTACTTTATCAGCTTGTTGTATTTCTATTGGATTATCAGTTATTATACTTTCATAACCTAAACGGTTAAGTGTATTTTGAACCGATCGTATATTACCGGCATTATATTTTATAATTGCAATCATAATACTATAGCGTTCCTTTGGTTGATGGTAAAATCATTTTACTAGTATCTCTCTTTACAGCTACTTTTATTGCTTTAGCAAAAGCTTTAAAAATTGCCTCTATTTTGTGATGCTCATTTGTTCCTTCTGCTTTAATATTTAAGTTACATTTTGCACCATCGGTAAATGATTTAAAAAAGTGAAAAAACATTTCAGTAGGCATTTTACCTACCATTTCTCTTTTAAAATCTGCTTCCCAAACTAACCAATTTCTACCTCCAAAATCAATAGTTACTTGCGCTAAACAATCATCCATTGGTAAACAAAATCCGTAACGCTCTATTCCTAACTTATTACCTAATGCTTTATTAAAAACCTCTCCTAATGCAATGGCTGTATCTTCAATAGTATGGTGCTCATCAACTTCTAAATCTCCTTTAACCTGAATATCTAAATCCATTTGCCCATGACGCGCAATTTGATCTAACATATGATCGAAGAAATCAATTCCTGTACTAATATTACTTTTCCCTGTTCCGTCTAGGTTTAATTGAATATCAATTTTGGTTTCGTTTGTATTTCTAACAATACCATCGGTTCTTTCTTCTAATTTTAAAAACTCATAAATAGCATTCCAATCACTACTTTCTAAAGCTATAAATTCGTCTAAATCACTTCTTTTTACCGTAATTTCATCGGTTCCTAAAAAAGTTTCATCATTGATGTAAATTCCTTTTGAACCTAAGTTTTTTGCCAGCTCAATATCCGTTAAGCGATCTCCGATTACAAATGAATTTGCTAAATCATATTCTTCAGAAAAAAACTTGGTTAATAAACCTGTATTTGGCTTTCTTGTTGGCTGATTATCTTTTGCAAAAGTGATATCAATAATTTCTTCAGAAAAAACAATTCCTTCGTCTTTTAAAGTTTTCATTACAAAATTGTGCACAGGCCAAAAACTATTTTCAGGATATACTTCGGTTCCCAAACCATCTTGATTGGTTACTAAAACCAACTCGAAATCTAACTCATTTGCAATTTTACTTAATCCTTGAAATACCTTCGGATAAAATTCTAATTTTTCGAATGAATCTGTTTGTTCATCTGCAGGTTCTTTAATTAAAGTTCCGTCTCTATCTATAAATAATACTTTTTTCATGTGTTTTCTTTTTATTAAAATCAATATTTTCTACTAAAATCTCTAGACTATGCTCAATGTGACAGTAATTATATGATTGATTTTAATGCTGTAATTAGTTGTGTGTTTTCTTCTTTACTACCAACGGTTATTCGTAAACAATTGTTTACTAAACTATTTCTGTTACGCGTAATTATTTTTTTAACTACCAATGTATCATAAACTGCATTTGCATCGGTAACCTCTATCAAAATAAAATTAGCTTCGGTTGGGTATATTTTTTTGATAAGTTTTATATTCTTAAACTCATTCATTAACCAATCTTTTTCGTTAATGATTGTGTTTTTATTCGCTTCGAACAAAGATATATTATCTAATGAAGCAATAATTGCTTCTTGATTTAAAGTACTTACATTATAAGGTGGCTTTACTTTATTATACAAATCTATAATATTAGAATTTGCATAGGCAACTCCTACCCTTGCGCCTGCCAATCCCCAAGCTTTACTAAAAGTCTGACTTACAATTAAGTTCGGATAATTAGCCAATTGTGTTGCATACGAATCTCTTGTACTAAAATCGATATAAGCTTCGTCTATAATTACCATTCCGTTAAAATTATCGAGAATATACTGAATAGTTTCATCCTCAAAACAATTTCCTGTTGGATTGTTTGGCGAACAAATAAATATAATTTTTACATCCTCCATATCTAAATATGGCTGTAGCTGATTTAAGCTTATTTGAAAATCATTTACCAAAGGTTGCTTAATTAACTCAACATCATTAATACTTGCTGATACATCGTACATACCATAAGTAGGCGAAAAAGTTAACGCTTTATCTTTACCTGGCTCACAGAAAATTCTGAATGCTAAATCGATTACTTCATCACTACCGTTTCCTATAAAAATCTGATTATCCTCAACGTTTTTTATAGTTGATAAACGTTCTTTAATTTTTGTTTGCTTCGGATCTGGATATCTGTTTAAAGTTCCAAACGGATTTTCATTAGCATCTAAATAAACCTCTGCTGTCCCTTTAAATTCATCTCTTGCTGATGAATATGCTTTTAACTTTTGAATGTTCTTGCGAACTATTTTTTCTAAACTAAACATTTTCAATATCTTTTAATCTTAATGTAACAGCATTTTTATGCGCCTGTAGTCCTTCAGCGGCTGCCATTATTTCAATCGTTTCACCAATGTTTTGTATTCCTTCTTTAGATATTTTTTGAAACGTAATACTTTTTGTAAAACTATCTAAATTAACACCTGAATATGCTTTTGCAAATCCGTTTGTTGGTAAGGTATGATTCGTTCCTGAAGCATAATCACCAGCACTTTCTGGCGTATAGTTTCCTATAAATACCGAACCTGCATTAGCTATTTTGTCTATAAAAAAGTCATCATTTTTAGTTGCTATAATTAAATGTTCTGGTGCATAATCATTTACAAAATTAATAGCCTCATACTCATCTTTAATTAAAACAACTTTTGTGTTTTTTAATGCTTTTTCTGTAATTTCTTTTCTTGATAAATTAAGAAGTTGTGCATCTATTTCTTTTGATACTTCGGCAATTAAATTTAATGAATCTGACACTAAAACAACCTGACTATCTGCTCCGTGTTCTGCCTGACTTAATAAATCGGATGCTACAAATGCGGCATTTGCCGAGTCATCCGCCATTACTAATAATTCACTAGGACCAGCTGGCATATCAATTGCAATTCCGTATTGTGTTGCCAATTGTTTTGCTACTGTTACATATTGGTTTCCAGGACCAAAAACTTTAGATACTTTTGGTATCGTTTCTGTACCAAATGTAAAACTAGCTATGGCTTGTATACCACCAACTTTATATATTTTAGTTACTCCACAAAGTGCTGCCGTGTATAAAATAGCAGGATTAATTTCTCCTTTTTTATCCGGAGGAGAACATAAAATGATTTCTTTACAACCTGCAATATTCGCAGGGGTTGCTAACATTAATACTGTAGAAAATAACGGAGCAGTTCCGCCAGGAATGTACAATCCTACTTTTTCTATAGGCCTTTTTTCTTGCCAACATTGCACTCCTTTTGTTGTTTCTATCGCAATTTTTTCGGTTTTTTGAGCAGCATGAAAAATTTCAATATTTGCCTTTGCTTGTTGAATAGCATTTTTTAATTCTTTAGAAACTAAGTTTTCGGCATTTTTAATTTCTTCTGAACTAACTTCTAATGTTTCTAAATTTACACCATCAAAAAGGGCTGTATACTTTTTTACTGCAATGTCGCCTGACTCTTTAACTTGTTTGAAAATATCATCTACAGTTTGTGCTATATCTTCAACAGATTTTGTGGGTCTTTTTAATAACGATTCCCAATTATCTTTATTTAATTCTACTGCTCTCATCTACCTTAATTTTTAAACAACCATTTTCTCTATAGGACACACTAAAATACCTTCTGCTCCATTAAGTTTTAGCTCATCTATAATATCCCAAAACTCATCTTTATCTAATACTGAGTGTACAGAGCTCCAACCTTCTTCTGCCAACGGTAAAACTGTTGGACTCCTCATTCCTGGTAAGATATCTATAATTTTTTCTAATTTATCATTTGGCGCATTTAACAAGACATATTTAGAACGTTTTCCTTTTAAAACCGATTGAATTCTGAATTGTAATTTATTTAAAATAGCTTTTCTTTCTTCTGTAATTAATGGTGAATTAGCTAAAACTGCTTCTGAAGTTAATAACACCTCTATTTCTTTTAAACCATTTTTAAATAAAGTAGAACCACTTGAAACAATATCACAAATTCCGTCTGCCAATCCTATATTTGGTGCAATTTCTACAGAACCATTAATGATGTGTAATTGTGCATCAATTTTATTTTTAGCTAAATATTTTTTAACCGTTTCTGGATACGAAGTTGCAATTCTTTTTCCGTTTAAATCTTTTAAAGAGTTTGCACTAGATTCTTTAGGAACCGCAATAGAAACCTTGCATTTAGAAAAACCTAAACGCTCTACAAATTCTAAATCATTTCCTTTTTCTATCAGTACATTTTCACCAATAATTGCAATATCAACGACACCGTCTCTTAAATACTGAGGAATATCTCCGTTACGTAAATAAAAAACTTCTAACGGAAAGTTACTTGCAGAAGCTTTTAGTTGGTCTTTACCATTATCTATAGAAATACCACAATCTTTTAAAAGTTGTAATGAATCTTGATTTAGTCTTCCTGATTTTTGAATGGCTATTCTTAATTTACTCATGTTGTTTTTGTTAATTTATTTGAGTAAATCTTAAGGTGTAGGTAATTTCCTTTGTTGAAATAAAAAACCCGTTTGATTTACTCAAACGGGTTTAAAATATATGTTGATTTTATTCAATACATCTTTAGTTCGCCTGAGTGCAAATATGGTGATGATGATGATGTGCTTGAATAAAGTTCATTGTTCTTTTTTTGATAGTGCAAATATTTCACTTTATTTTAAAATACACAAGCTTTTTATATAAAAATAAAAAACCACCTAAAATAGGTGGTTTTTTATTTTTATATAATTAAAGCTAGATTACGCTTTAAATACAATTTTACGCATACGTAAGCTTTCTGGAGTAACTTCCAAGTACTCATCTGCCTTAATGTATTCCATATTTTCTTCTAAAGAAAAATCGATTTTTGGAGCAATTTTCATAGCATCATCTGTACCAGATTTACGCATGTTTGTTAATTGTTTTCCTTTAATTAAGTTTACAGCCATATCATCAGATTTACTGTTTTCCCCAATTACTTGTCCAATATAAATTTCTTGGTTAACATCAATAAAGAATTTACCTCTATCTTGTAAACGGTTTAATGCATATGCTGTAGCTTTACCTGTTGCTGCAGAAATAATTGCTCCTTTTACTTCTTCAGTAAAGTCTCCTTTATAAGGTCCGTACTCACTAAATCTATGGTTAATAATTGCTTGACCAGCTGTTGCTGTTAAAATTTTATTTCTTAATCCTATTAATCCACGAGAAGGTATTGTAAATTCTAAGTGTTGTAAATCTCCTTTAGGCTCCATAATCATTAAATCTCCTTTGCGTAAAGAAACTAAGTTTACAGCTTTAGAAGCAACATCTTCTGGTACATCGATAGACAATGTTTCCATTGGCTCATGTTTCTTACCATCAATCATTTTAATAATTACTTGTGGTCTTCCCACTTGTAATTCATATCCTTCACGACGCATTGTTTCTATCAATACAGATAAGTGTAATACACCACGACCAAATACGTTAAACTTGTCTTCAGAATCTGTAGTTTCAACTTTTAAAGCTAAATTCTTTTCTAATTCTTTAAACAGACGATCACGAATGTGACGAGATGTTACAAATTTACCTTCTTTACCAAAGAAAGGAGAATTGTTAATAGTAAACAACATACTCATTGTAGGTTGGTCAATTTCTGTTCTTGGTAATGCTTCTGGGTTTTCTAAATCAGCAATCGTATCACCAATTTCAAATCCGTCAATACCTGTAATAGCACAAATATCTCCACAAGGAACTTTATCTACTTGAACTTTCCCCATTCCTTCGAATACGTGTAGTTCTTTAATTCTTACTTTTTTAGTTGTACCGTCAGCTTTACATAACATGTAATCTTTACCAGCTTCTAAATCTCCTCTAAAAACACGTCCAATAGCAATTCTTCCAGTAAAAGAAGAAAAATCTAAAGAAGTAATTTGCATTTGTGGAGTTCCTTCGTTGTATTTAGTTTCTGGAATAGATTCTAATACAGCATCTAGTAAAGGTACGATATTATCAGTTTCGTTTTTCCAGTCAGTACTCATCCAGTTATTCTTTGCAGAACCGTAGATGGTAGTAAAATCTAACTGCTCTTCAGTAGCTTCTAAAGCAAACATTAAGTCAAAAACTTTTTCGTGAACGATATCAGGAGTACAGTTTTCTTTATCTACTTTGTTAACAACTACGATAGGTGTTAATCCTAATTCTAAAGCTTTACCTAATACAAAACGAGTTTGTGGCATTGGCCCTTCAAATGCATCAACTAATAATAAAACACCATCAGCCATTTTTAATACACGTTCTACTTCACCTCCGAAATCGGCGTGACCTGGTGTATCAATTACATTGATTTTTGTGTTTTTATAGTTTACTGATACGTTTTTAGAAAGAATTGTAATTCCTCTTTCACGCTCTAAATCGTTATTATCTAACAATAAATCAGTACGTTCTTTACGATCGTCTAAAACTTTTGCTTGATCTATAATCTTATCTACCAAGGTAGTCTTACCGTGATCAACGTGTGCTATAATAGCGATATTTCTAATTGGTTGCATTCTTGCTCGTTTTTTAAAGCTGCAAAAGTAGTGTATTAAAAATGAATACTATATAAATGTTGTAGAATTATTTTTTTTCGATTATATCTTCACCATCTACTCTAAAAGCACTTGGTAAAATATCCGGAATTAATTTTATTAATAAAGGCAACAGTAATGCGCCTCCAGGAAGCATAAACACAGTAAAAGCAGGTATTGCTTTACAAATATCTATTGTTTGCTCTTTTACCTTTGCTTTTTCTTCGTCTGTTAAGTTTGTGGTAATCGATTTTTTAATCAAAAAAACCAATTCTTTGCTTTCTTGAAGCTCTTGTGCTAATCGCTTTTTATTTATTTGAATAGCTTCCTTTATTTCGTCTACAGTATTCATTATAACTTACGACGTTTTCTTTCTGTTTTTAACAAGTTAAGTTCTCTTGATGTTTGTCCTGCTACCGATGTATTTTCTTCTGCTCTACGAATTAAGTAAGGCATAACATCTCTTACAGGCCCAAAAGGAACATATTTAGCTACATTGTATCCTTCTGCTGCTAAATTAAAGCTAATATGATCGCTCATACCGTATAATTGACCAAACCACATACGATTATCGTTTACAGCGATGTTGTATTCTTTAGATAAATCCATCAATAAACAAGAGCTTTCTTCATTATGAGTTCCTGCAAAAATAGCCATATTTTTATGCGCCATCATAAAGCGAACTGCCTCGTTATAATTAATATCTGTGGCTTGTTTATCGGCACATATCGGTGAATCGTACCCCTTCTCTTCTGCCCTAACTCTTTCTTTTTCCATGTAGGCACCACGAACTACTTTCATACCAATGTGGTACCCTTTTTGATGCGCTTTTTGATACAGAATACGTAAATAATCCATACGATCATGACGGTACATTTGTAATGTATTAAAAACAATTGCCTTGTCTTTATTATACGTTTCCATTAATTCCTCAATTAAATCGTCTGCAGCATCTTGCATCCAACTTTCTTCGGCATCTATTAATAACGGAACATCTTTTTCTACGGCTAATTTACAAACAGTATGAAAACGTTCTAAAACTCTAATCCATTCAGATTTCTCATCTACGGTTAATACTTTTTTTTCTGATAACTTTTGATATAAAGCAAAGCGCCCAAAACCAGTTGGCTTAAAAACAGCATAAGGTATTGATTTTTTTTCTTCAGAAAACTGTATAATCTTTACAATTTTATTAAGTGCATCATCAAAACTTTCTTCTTCTTCTTTTCCTTCAACAGAATAATCTAATACACTATGAACATTGCCTTTTTCAAACATTTTATCAATTACCGGTAAACAATCATCTTCTGTTACACCTCCACAAAAATGATCGAAAACAGTAGAGCGAATTAACCCCTCAACAGGCAAATGCGCTTTTAACGCAAAATTAGTTACTGCTGTACCAATGCGAACCATTGGTTGATTTTGTATCATTTTAAATAAAAAATAGGCTCTTTCTAACTCTGAGTCAGATTTTAATTTAAAAGCAGTTTCTGTATTATTAAAAAGTTTCATTACTGAAGTCTTAAAGTATTTTATTTGTAAAGACAAATATAAATTACCTGTATGATATATTTTAAATTTTTCTATTTATTTTCGCTGTAAATTAAAGATTAAAATGACTTCTATTAAAGCAGCAACATACCCTATTCATTTTAATGAAAAAGCGTATACTGAATTGGCGAATTTAATTCGCATTAATAATTACTCTTCTATTTTTATATTAGTTGATGATAACACGCTTACTCATTGCTATCCTCGCTTTATGCCTTTACTAGAAACCGATAAAACTATTGAAGTAATTCAAATTGATGCTGGCGAAGTTCATAAAAATATTGAAACCTGTGTTGGTGCTTGGAATGTGATGACCGAACTTGGTGCAGACCGAAAAAGCTTACTAATTACTTTGGGTGGTGGCGTTATTACCGATTTAGGTGGTTTTGTTGCTTCTACTTTTAAAAGAGGAATTGATTTCATTAACATTCCAACCACATTATTAAGTATGGTTGATGCTTCTGTTGGTGGTAAAACTGGAGTTGATTTAGGGGTGTTAAAAAACCAAATTGGCTTATTTGCAAATCCTAAAATGGTTTTATTAGATCCTGAATATTTACATACACTTTCTGCTCGTGAAATTAGATCGGGAACTGCCGAAATTATTAAATATGGAATGACACACGATATTCGTTTGTTTAATGAAATTAAAGATAATACCGAATTAAACATTGTAGATTTAATACACCGTTCTATTGAAATTAAAAACGAAGTTGTTTTAGAAGACCCAACAGAGCAAAACATACGTAAGGTTTTAAATTGGGGACACACCATTGGCCACGGAATAGAATCTTACTTTTTAGACACTCCTAATAAAGAAAATTTAACGCATGGTGAAGCCATAGCTATTGGTATGGTTTGTGAAACATATATTTCTTCTAAAATATTAAATTTCCCTTCGGATAAACTTAAAGAGGTTAAAAAAGCAATTCATGCTATTTATGGTAAAATTGAAATTAAAGAAGAAGACTTCTCTTCTATTACAGGATTAATGAAACATGACAAGAAAAATGTTGGAGGAGAAATTAACTTTGTGCTCTTAAAAAACTATGGTGACTTTCAAATAAACTGTAAAGTTCCCAATAAATTAATAATTGAAAGTTTAGAATACTATAACTCATAATAAAACAAAAAAGCGCAACTTAAGTTGCGCTTTTTTGTTTTATTTAGTTACTGTTATTGGTATACTGTCTTGAGACCCATATAATTTAATTTCTGTAATATCTGCTGGCATATTTAAGCCATTTTTAGTAATTACTCTTTTAACATTTTTAATTACATCACTTTTAACCTCTAATGCTGCTCGTTTATACTCTTTGGTTTTTGTCCAAAAAATAACTTTTAAATTAACAGTACTCACCCCTAAACTATCTAATGTAACAAAACACTGGTGTTCATCTGTGTTAATTACACCTTCAGTATTCACAACCGAATATATAATTACTTTTTTTGCTAAATCAACATCATCTTCATAATCAATACCTACGGTAAAATCTAATCGATAATAACCATCTTCTGTATAATTATAAACTGCTTTTTTAATAATATCACTATTCGGAATGTAAACATCTCTACCATCAAAAGTTTTAAGTTTTGTAAACCTAAATTCCATCATTTTTACTTTTCCGAATATATCACCAATCATTACCGTATCATTTACATCAAACGGTCGGTTAAAAGATAAAATTACTCCCGATATAAAATTTTCACCAATATCTTTAAAGGCGAATCCAATTATTACAGCACCTGCACCTGCTGCTGTTAATAAACCAGTTGCTATACCTCCTAAACCTGCTGCTCTAAGAGCTAACATTATCGTTAAAATAACCAACCCTGCTTTAACTGTTTTTGTTAAAAAATTAGTCATTAAAGGATCTTTAGTCCTTACAGAAATTGTTTTTCTGAAAACCTTAGCTATGGCGTTTGCAATTAAAAAACCTATTGTAATTATAAGTATTCCTATAAAAATATTGGGAACTTGTTGTATAAATTCATTCCAATATACTTGAATAGCGTTTTTTAATTTTATCATAATTTACTTTAATTATTAGTTTTGTTTTTTTGATTTATATTGTTGTTGATAAACAGTAGTTACGACAATACAATATCTTCTTTTAACTGCTCTACAGTGCTCTTAGTCCATGCGTTTAACATCCAACTAGTTTTTTCTAAAGAAGCAATATAACCTCCCATTAAATCAATCGTACCTTCATCTTCTGCCTCTTCTGCCCTTTTTATAATTAGAGACATTTGCTCTAATAAAACCTTATGATCGTCTAATAAGATATAAACCATATCTGTATCGGTTTGAAACGGACTTTCTTCTGAGATTGCTGCAATTTTTAAATACCTACTATATCTACTAATAGGATGGTATTGTAATGTTAAGATGCGTTCGGCAATTTCATCTATCTTAATTCTAGCATCGCCATACATTTCTTCAAATTTATTATGAAGTTCAAAGAAATTTTTCCCCACTATATTCCAATGAAAGTTTCTTAATTTTTGATAGTAAATATGATAATCTGCTAATAATTGATTTAATTCTTTTGCTACTGGTAAAACATTTTCATTCTGCATATTTAAATAACTCATATTGTTTTATTTTTAGATTAATATTTTTTTCTCCTACAAAAGTAAGTAGTTAAGCTACCGCCTGTTTGCTCATTTAATATCGATGCTTGCTCATATCATTTTCTCAAATTTTTAAGCATAAAAAAAGGATGAGTAAAACTCATCCTTTTCGAGATTTTCGTATTGAAATACAATACGAGGAGACCTCATTATTTTAATAAAATTAACTTTTAAATAAAAAAAGAGGTTCTATTTCTTATATTACATTTTAAATGTCTCGAAAATTGCATATTCTAATTTATTTGACTTTTTGTTTTTATATTCTATTATAAAATCGCCGTGCTTATTAAAATACCCTACTCCGTTAAAATCATTTCCATCAACAATATAAAAATTATTGTTTATTGATTTTAATGCTTTCGCTGATGTAATATTTTTATCTTTTAATTTATAAGTAATTAATAAATCATCCTGATTGATTAAAAAATCATATTTTACATCTTTATATTTAAAGTATATAACTTTTGTTTTTGTATCGTAAAACGGATCTTTATCATTATCAACCATTATTGTTTTAGATATCGTAATAGGGCTATCTACCGTTTTTTGATTTAATTTATTTTTCTGATTAGGATCAAACTTTGTTTTTTGCGATTTTTCTGTAACAACCTTTACCTTAGTGTCGTATTTAACACCGTCTTTACCTACTTTTTGTGATTTTTCAACTTTTGTTGTCTTTACAACTTCTGTCTGTGAGTTTACTGTGGTAATTACTCCTACTAACAATAAACCTATAATTAAATTTTTCATTTTTAATATATTTTAAATTACAAGTGTTTTTTTGCTTAGCGCACACTTCTTAACACCTTTTTTCCTTTCTTTACTTTTTAAATAGCAATTTGCTACTATTCTCTTTTCACACTACAAAGGTATTGGTAGTAATCAATTTTACTTTGCTCGTTTAAAGTCATTCTTTGCTCATATCCTGAATATTATTTACTTAAAATAAAAACAAAAAAATAAACATGCAGACCATGTTTATTCTTAAATAGTATATTTTATTTATTATAATTTTTTTCTTCCTGTAATAAGTGAAATAACAAAAAGAATTATAAAAATAAAGAAAGCAATTTTAGCAAAACTTGTTGCTGCACCCGCAATTCCACTAAATCCTAAAAATCCTGCAATTAATGCTATAATAATAAATGTGATTGTCCAACGTAACATATTTTTTTGTTTTATAGTTAATAATAATGAGTACAACTATTGTACACTACAAAATTACCTATAAGCTTAAATAACGCTTTACTCATTTAATTTGATTGTTGACTCATTTAAAAACATCTTCAAAAATTGAAATGAGCTAAGAACTGTTTCTATTGAAGTAAGAATACTCTACTCTTATATTTAAATTTGTTCATGTAAAATATTAATCAAGAAACCTGTGGGCATATTAAATATCTGTTTTTTAGAAAAGTAAATCACCTTTTACTAAATAATAGCCTTGTGTTTCTTTTAGAAGAATCTAAACACAACAATAATAATGAATTACAAACTATCTAACATAGCTACAAAAGAACGGATAAAGGACTTTACTAAATTACCTTTTAAATATCCTTACTTATATAAGCCTAAGCGAAAAATAAACGGACTTAAAGAACAAACTGTTAGTCTTATTACGACAGAGAACCCAACTATAATTACCCAAGGTATTTGGGGATTATTACCTCAAAATTACACCGAAAACTGGAGTAAATTTCAAAACATTAAAAATACACTGCACACAGATAAGTTAGAGATCAAAAAAAATATATTATTTAAAGAAGCATTATTAACTAGAAGGTGCTTGTTAATCGTTACAGGTTTTTATACCCATAAAGTCATAGATAATACCATTAAAAATTATTTGGTAGAGAAAAACAATCAAGAACCTTTTTATTTAGCTGGCATATACAATGTAACAAACGATGGTTTTATAACCTGCTCTGTTATAAACACAAAAAGCACTGAAGAATTAAACTCATTTAATAATATTTACGAAGTTATGCCTTTACAAATACCTAAAATATTTAAAAGTATGTGGCTTAGTTCTGAAACAGATATTGATGAAATTGATTATTTAATTGACAATCCTTATGATACTAAACTAAATGTTCAAATAATAGCATCTTAACTATCTATTTTTTAAAAACTTGTTAACTTATTTTTATTTGACTTTCTTGTTTGTTTTTTAAAAACTCGCTAGGGCTAATTCCGTATTTTCTTTTAAAAATTTTAGAAAAATAACTTCTACTAGAAAAACCTATTGAATATACTATTTGCGAAATATTATTATCGGTATTGTTAATTAAGTCACGTGCTTCTTCTAAACGAACATGCCTTACATACTCTGTTACAGTTCTTGAAAAAAGTAATTTAAACCCTTCTTGAAGCTTAGCTTGTGGCAAACCTATTTCATTAGCTAAATCTTCTACATTATAATCTTCAGCTACATTTTTAAGTATTTTTTGCCCAACTTTTCTTACTAAACTAATTTCTTTTTTTGTTAAAGAAGTACTCGGTTTCTTATCCCTTTTTTCATCTTTATTATGCTGTTGCATATGTTCTGATAAAATTTGATATACGATCCCTTCTTTTATCAAAATGCGTATCATTCCTTTTTGTTTAATCCCATTATACTGCTTAATAAGATTAGCCATTTTTAAATTATAGGTACCAAAATAAGCGAAAACCTTTTCGTGTTGTTTATCATAAAAAACTTCATATAGTTTCTTATTCAACACCGAAGCATCATTTAATCGCTTCTTGATAAACATTACTCTATTAATTTGAATTAAATGCATTTGTATTTTTACATTCTTTTCAAAATATTTATAATTGTAACCTCCGTCTTTACTTGTTATAATAACCGATTGATATTGTTCTAGTTTTCTTTTTTTATTTTCTAGTTCAAACCTATGATAGCTATGACCTTCTGTGGTATATGTAAAATGAATCGGATTAAATTCAGAGGCATCTATAGCTATTGTAATATCATCTAAAAAAACAATGTCATATTGTAGTACACTCCCTCCCCATTCAAAATTTAAAAAAGTAATTTTTCCTTTTGCAAACTCATTATCAACATCTAAAACATATTCTCCCCATCTTTCAGTAATATTTCCTCCAATTACTGCTTGTAACTGCTTAACTGCACCAGCAGTATTAGTAGCAGTAATTTTTATAGTCTTCATTTGTTTTTTGGCATAAAGTTACAGCTATTTCTTCTTTAAATGTTAAAATATTTTAAAAGAGTGTTTTTTTGGTATGAGCAAACATCAAAAACATATGAGCTAAGCTCACTTGTAATGATGATGTAATTTTGCCTTGTAACAATAAAAAACATAAACAAATGAAAATTTTAAAAATAGTATTACTAAGTTCTTTCTTCTTTTTAGCTTTAAACGCTAGTGCTCAACAAATTTCAAAAAATGCCATTGGTGTAAGAGTTGGTGATAATGACGGGTTTGGAGGAGAACTTTCTTATCAACACTATTTAAAAGAAAATAACAGATTAGAATTTGATTTAGGTTTTAGAAACTCAAAAAATGTTGACGCCTTTAAACTTGTAGGTTTATACCAATGGGTAAACAAACTAGATGGTAACTTTAATTGGTTTATAGGTGCCGGTGCTGGTATTGGTTCATACGACACTCCTGGTGATGATGGTTTTTTCGCATTAATAGCAGGTGATTTAGGTATTGAATATAATTTTGATATTCCTTTAATTATGTCTTTAGATATTAGGCCTGAACTTGGTTTAAACAATGAATATAGTGATGATTTAGATTTAGATATTGCTTTAGGTATTAGATACCAGTTCTAATCAGAAGAAACTTTAATCAACTAACCTTAAAATAAAAACATTATGGATAAGATCATCAAAACATTATTAGTTATATCTGGATTGATACTAACGGCATACGGTGTGTATAAAGTTATAGCGCCTGAAGCAACAGTAGATATTGGTATTGCAGAATTTAACTCTCAAGACAATAAGAAGGCTTATATTTCTTTAGCTGTTGGTATAGCTATACTAGTCATTTCTGGTTTTGTAAAAAAGAAATAAGTAAAAACTGCAACACATGGTGTTGCTTTTTTTTGTTATTTTATGGAGCAACTTTTGTAAATATCCTCATAAATAGGTAATATTTTTTCTAAGGAAAATAACTTAATATGTTCTTTAGCATTTTCTTTAAACTTATTTAAAACTACATCATCTTTTAGTATTTTAATAGCATTTTTAGCCATATCATCCACATCACCTAAATTACTTAAATACCCGGTTTCACCATGAATATTTACTTCTGGTAAACCTCCGCAATTGGTTGAAATAACTGCTGTTCCAGCTGCCATAGCTTCTAACGCTGCTAAACCAAAACTTTCTGTTTCTGATGGTAATAAAAAAACATCCGAATAACACAGTATTTTAGCAACTTCATTAGAGTTACCCATAAATAATACTTTATCTTCAATGTGTAGTTTTTTTGCTAATTTCTCAGCTTTTAAAC
Organism: Tenacibaculum bernardetii; assembly: GCF_029125915.1. NCBI lineage: Bacteria > Pseudomonadati > Bacteroidota > Flavobacteriia > Flavobacteriales > Flavobacteriaceae > Tenacibaculum > Tenacibaculum bernardetii. The sequence continues at coordinate 47,682 of NZ_JAQJCU010000009.1, read as the reverse complement.
GCTCAGGGCCATCTCCTACCATTAATAATTTTGAGGGTACTTCTTTTTGAATTTCATTAAAAATTTTAATCACATCATTGGTACGTTTCACTGGGCGAAAATTACTAACATGCGTTATTATTTTTTCTTCTGGTGTAGCTAAAGCAATCCTTTTACATTCATCTTGATGCGCTTTATCATATTTATCGCCATCAATAAAGTTATAAACTACTTTAATATCTTTCTCGATATTAAACAAACGTAAAGTATCTTCTTTTAAACTCTTAGAAACAGTGGTTACTTCATCTGATTTATTTATACTAAACTCCACAGCTGTTTTATACGTTGGGTGACTACCCACTAAAGTAATATCTGTACCATGTAATGTGGTTACTACTTTTATGGATATACCTTTGTCTTCTAGCATTTTTTTAGCCATATACGCTGCATAAGCATGCGGAATAGCATAGTGTACATGTAAAACTTCTAGTTGATGTTTTTCAACTACTTCTACCATTTTACTAGACAATGCTAATTCATAAGGCTGATATTGAAATAGTGGATATTCTTCTAAAACTACTTCGTGAAAATGTAAACGGTGCGAGAAAAAATCTAATCGAACAGGTTGATTATAAGTTATAAAATGTACTTCGTGTCCTTTATCTGCAAGTGCCATTCCTAACTCAGTTGCTACTACTCCACTTCCTCCAAATGTAGGATAACATACAATTCCTATTCTCATATTTACGCTTGATTATTACAGTAAGATTACTGACGTAAATTTACGGTATTACTTACGCTTTTTTGTGAATAAAAACATAAAAAAACGTCATTACGAACGAAGTGAAGTAATCTTATAACTTAAGATTGCTTTCATACTTCCTCGCAATGACGTTTATAATATAAACTCTGAGTTTATTTTTTTAATAGTCTCCTAGTGTTTCTGGGTTTTGAGCCAATGAAGAAGCTAATTGCTCATCATTTGGTGCCTTACCATGCCAAGCATGTGTGTTCATCATAAAATCGATACCGTTACCCATTTCGGTGTATAATAACACACAAACTGGTTTTCCTTTACCTGTACGAGATTTTGCATCTGCCATTCCACTTAAAATAGCTTCCACGTTATTTCCCTCTCTTACTTCTAATACATCCCAACCAAAAGCTTCAAACTTTGCTTTTAAGCTTCCCATTGCTAGTACTTGATCTGTTGTACCGTCAATTTGTTTTTCATTTACATCAATAGTTGAAATTATATTATCAACTTTTTTTCCTGATGCATACATTGCTGCTTCCCAGTTCTGACCTTCTTGTAATTCACCATCACCATGCAATGTGTATACAATTTTATCATCTCCGTTTAACTTCTTTGCTTGCGCAGCACCAATAGCCACACTCATACCTTGTCCTAATGATCCTGATGCTATACGAATACCTGGTAGGTTTTCGTGTGTTGTTGGATGCCCTTGTAAACGAGAATCTAATTTTCTAAATGTTGCTAACTCTGCAACAGGAAAAAAACCACTATGTGCTAAAACACTATAATAAACTGGCGATATATGTCCGTTTGATAAAAAAAATAAATCTTCGTTATTTCCGTCCATTTTAAAATCAGTAGAATAATCCATGATTTCTTGGTATAAACAGGTTATAAACTCTGCACATCCTAAAGATCCTCCCGGATGCCCTGAATTTACTGCATGTACCATTCTTACGATATCTCTACGAACTTGTTGTGTAAAATCTTGAAGCTGTTGTGTTGTTGGCATTGTTGTTTTGTTTTGTATGAGCAAAAGTAACTGTTTAGAAAACAATTGCCAATTACTTTTTTTAAGTTTTTTGCTTTTTCTTTTTTGCGGCAGGAAATAACACATTATTCAAAATTAAACGATATCCTGGTGAAGTTGGATGTAAATCTAACTCCGTTTTAGGATCTCCTACTCTATGCTGATAATCTTCCGGATCATGACCTCCATAAAAAGTAAACATACCTTTTCCTTTGGTTCCGTGAATATATTTACCTTCTCCGTTGGTTTTATTTTCTCCTAAAATCATTACGGTAGATTTAACAGTACTACGATCAAAAGAAGTTGTTTGTCCCATAAATGCTTTTACCAATTGTGTGTGATTTTGCGTTAACATGGTTGGCACTTGATCCCATTTTGCTGAAAACTCTCCTAATGTAAAATAATCAACCTCTTTTTTAATTCTGCGTTTACGAGTCATATCAATAGACGAAAACTCGTAAGTTGTTGGATTACGAATCAATTCAAAATCTTTAAAAGCAAAGGTTTTATTAAAATCTATTTTAGATTGATAATTTGGTTCTGAAGCATCGCCATCAAACATTCCTTCTGCAATATCTACTCCATCTGCAGCCAAGGCAATATCAAAACTATCGGTTGCAGAGCACATGGCAAACATAAATCCGCCACCAACTACGTAATCTCTAATCTTTTTTGCTACTGCTCTTTTTTCTTCTGATACTTTAGTGTAGCCTAATTTTTTAGCCAGTGCTTCGGCATCTTTTTTCTGTTGAATATACCAAGGTGCCGTTCTAAAAGCACCGTAAAAACGACCGTACTGACCAGTAAAATCTTCGTGATGTAAATGCAACCATTCATACAGTAGTAACTTATCATTTAATACTTCTTCATCATAAATTACATCAAACGGAATCTCCGCATAAGACAGTACCATTGTTACAGCATCATCCCAAGGCATTTTTCCTTTTGGTGAATACACGGCTATTTTGGGCGCTTTTTCTAAAGTTACTGCTTCTTGATTTTTTGAAGGCGATGAAATTTCTTCTAAAATTAATGCTGATTTAGCATCTGAGATTATTCGATAAGAAACTCCGCGTATTTTACATTCTTTTTCTACAGATTTATTGTTTTCTATTAAAAAAGCACCTCCTTCGTAATTTAACAACCATTTTGCTTTTAACCCATTTTGCAATGCGTAATAAACAATTCCGTATGCTTTTAAATGATTTTTCTGATTCTCATTACTCATCGGAACATAAATAAAGGATGCCCAAATAGAGTTTGAAAAAAGAATAAAAGTAAGTAGATATAATATTTTCTTCATAATCAAAAACTAAAATACACAATTACTCAGTAGTAATTGTGTATTTATTATAATTTATAAATTGTTTAAGTTTTAAAACGGAACATCATCATCACTTGGCCCGAAAGCATCTTCTGGTGATGCAAAATTACTAGAAGCTACATCAGTATTAAATCCAGATTCTGCACCTGAGTTCATACTCGATTGAAACTCACTACTAATACCTTCTTCTAAATCTGAGAATAAAGCTAAATGCCCTGTAAATTTTAAACGGATATTATCCATTCCCCCGTTACGGTGTTTTGCAACAATAAATTCTCCTTGCCCTTCACATGGTGAATGATCATCATCATCCCACTCTGTCATACCATAATATTCTGGTCTAAAAATAAACGATACAATATCTGCATCCTGCTCAATTGCTCCAGATTCACGTAAATCTGATAATAACGGACGCTTAGAGCCTCCACGAGTTTCTACCGCACGAGATAACTGAGATAATGCAATAACCGGTATACTTAATTCTTTTGCTAATGCTTTTAAGTTACGCGAAATAGTTGATATTTCTTGTTCACGGTTTCCTCCTGCTCCACCAGCGGTCATTAATTGTAAATAATCAATTACAATTATTTTCACATCGTGTTGCGATACTAAACGTCGTGCTTTTGCACGTAAATCAAATATTGAAAGTGCTGGAGTATCATCAATAAAAATAGGAGCATCAGAAAGTCTTTTAACCTTTACATTTAACTGTTCCCATTCATGTGGCTCTAGGTTTCCTTTACGAAGTTTTTCTGATGTTAAACCTGTTTCAGAAGAAATCATACGTGTAATTAACTGTACCGATGACATCTCTAAAGAAAATACTGCTACGGCGTGGTTAAAATCAATCGCCATATTTTTAGCCATCGAAATTACGAAGGCCGTTTTTCCCATACCAGGACGTGCTGCAATGATAATTAAATCGGATGGTTGCCACCCCGATGTTAGAGCATCTAATTTAGTAAACCCGGTAGCCAAACCACTCATTCCTTCCTTACCAGAAATTTCTTGTATTTTGCTAATAGATTGTTGTACTAAAGAATCGGCTCTTTCTGCTCCTTTTTTAAGATTTCCTTGTGTTACTTCAAATAGTTTACCCTCAGCATCGTCTAATAAATCAAAAACATCAACGGTTTCGTTGTAAGCGCTTTCTATTATTTCTGATGAAATTGTAATTAATTTTCGCTGAATATATTTTTCTAATATAATTCTTGCGTGAAACTCAATATGCGCCGAAGAGGCTACTTTTTGAGTTAAACCTATTAAGAAAAAATCACCTCCTGCTAAGTCTAACTTTCCGTTTTTCTTTAACTGATTAGATACCGAAAGTAAATCAATCGGTTCTGAATTTTGAAAAAGTGTATAAATAGCATCATATACCTCTTGGTGCCTTTTATCATAAAAAGAATCAGGCTTTAGGATATCAATTATCTCATCGATACCTTTTTTATCAATCATCATAGCACCTAAAACAGCTTCTTCTAATTCTAAAGCTTGTGGTGGTAATTTTCCTTTTTCAAGGCTAATAATTTTAGCCTTGTCTGTTTTATTTCCTCTAAGAGATTGAGTTCTTTCCATAACTGCAAATGTAATTTTTTAAGCTGATACTTCTAGGAGCTATCTTTAACTTTCTTTATACACAAATTTTGTAAACAAAACTGTTATTAACTTGTTGATAACGTACTAACTTTCTTATTTTTGATGTTATGCAGTACAATAAAAAACAACTTATAATAGCTTTAACTTTACCTTTTCAAATATTATTTGTGCATTGTTTTAGCCAAAAAACACAATGGGTAGAGCAATATTATAGCACAGGAATATATCCTTACATTTCTAATTTTTTTCGTTTTATTTTAGGATGGATTCCTTTTTCATTTGGTGATTTTTTAGGTTTTATATTGATATTCTTGTTCATTAAAGCTATTTATCAATTAATTAAAAACCGGTTTAAAAATAGTATCCCGTTGCTTCTGAAGCTTATAACGACTTTATCGATTGTTTATTTTTGTTTTTATGCCTTTTGGGGATTCAATTATTTTCGCGAGCCTTTGGCTAAAAATTTAGGCTTGCAACAATCAACTTACACAACCGAGCAATTGGTTGAAACTACGCAACAAATTGTTTTAGAATTAAACAAAATACATTTACAAATTACCAAAAATGATTCTATAAAAGTTACTGTTCCTTATTCTCAAAAAGAAATTTATCAATTAGCTACCGATGGCTATAAAAACTTAGCTTTTATTTATCCGCAGTTAGCCTATAAAAATCCTTCTATAAAAAGTTCTTTGGTGAGTTTGTTTCAATCTTATAATGGAACCGCAGGTTATATAAATCCGATTACAGGTGAAGCACAAATAAATGATAGGATTCCTAAAACCGGATATCCATCAACCACTTGTCATGAAATGGCGCATCAAATTGGTTGGGCTGCAGAAAATGACGCAAATTTTGTTGGGTTCTTAGCTGCTATTAAAAACGACGATTTATACTTTAAATATTCTGGATACAGAATGGCGTATAATTACTGTATTGGTCAAATTTACAGGCGAGATAAAGAGTTGGCTTCAGAAATTAAGAAAACGGTAAATATCGGGATTTATAAAGATTATAGAGATAGTTATTTACATTGGAAACAATTTGAAAATCCTATTGAGCCTTATTTAAAAAAAGGTTACAATTCTTATTTAAAGGCAAACAATCAATCAAAAGGAATAAAATCTTACAGTTATGTAGTAGATTTGTTAATCGCTTATTTTAAACATCAGAAATAGAAAAAAATGAAAAATATCGTAACTTTTTTAGTCTTGACTTTAATGACTTCTTGTAATTCATTTCCCGATTTAAAAGAAGAGTTTCCTTGTAAAGAAACTAGTTTTTATGATAATCTTAAAAAAAGTGAAGATGTTAGAAACATGTTTAGTATACAACTGCCAGAACATTGGAAGGTAAACTTATATTATGACAATACTAAAACATCCATCTATGCTGCCGATACAACTATTAGTGTAACAAAAACAACACTTATGGATGTTACTTTGGTGCATAAAACTGTTTTTTTAGACAATACTTTTAAGCAGAAAATTACGGATGACAATAAAAAAATGGGCTTATCAGAAATTAAAACCAACGATGTAAATATTCTTAACAAACCTTCTTATTATAGTTATGCTGAAGGCAAAAAGGGCAATTATTCGTATCATATATTAAACACATTTACTAAAATAAACGAAGACAACTTCTTACATGTTAAAACTGAGGTTTATGGAGACTCTTTAGTAGATGAACGAATTTGCAAAGCCCTAAATTTAATTTACAAAACACAACTGAATTAGTTACTTTTGAAATGCTAAAAATTACAACAATGAACAAACAACATATCATCAATCGATTTATAAAATATGTAACTATTGATACTGAAAGTGACCCAAATAACCCCGCTTTTCCGAGTACCGAAAAACAATGGGATTTGGCAAGAGTTCTTGAAAAAGAATTGGTAGAAATAGGAATGGAAGACGTTGATTTAGACGAAAACTGTTACCTAATGGCTACGCTTCCTAGCAATTTAGATTACGAAGTGCCAACTATTGGTTTTGTGGCACATATAGATACAAGTCCTGATTTTACTGGTGCGAATGTAAAACCACAAATCCACGAAAATTACGACGGAAAAGACATTATTTTAAACAAAGAGCAAAACATTGTATTGTCTCCTGATTATTTTGATGACTTATTACAATACAAAGGTCAGACTATAATTACTACTGACGGAACAACACTATTAGGAGCCGATGATAAAGCTGGTGTTACCGAAATTGTTTCTGCGATGGAATATTTAATTCAGCACCCAGAAATTAAACACGGTAAAATTAGAGTATGTTTTCCTCCGGATGAAGAAGTTGGTAAAGGTGCTCATATGTTTGATGTTGAAAAATTTGGAGCTAAATGGGCGTACACCATGGATGGAAGTCAGATTGGTGAGCTAGAATATGAAAATTTTAATGCAGCTGGTGCTAAAATTACAATAAATGGTAAAATAGTTCACCCAGGATATGCAAAAGGAAAAATGATTAACTCGATGACAATTGCTAGCGATTTAATCAACGCAATGCCTGCGAATGAAGTACCTGAAAAAACGACTGGTTATGAAGGTTTTTTCCATTTACACCACATGGAAGGAAAGGTTGAGCAAACAGTTTTACAATATATTATTAGAGATCATGATATGGAGTTGTTTAAAAATCGTAAGCAAGCCATGTTAGATTTAGTTTCGGTAATGAATACGAAACTAGGTAAAGACTTAATTGAAATTGAAATTAAAGATCAATACTACAATATGAAAGAAAAAGTAACTCCGGTTATGCATATTGTTGATATTGCTGAAGAGGTTATGAATGAAATGGGAATTAAACCATTAATTAAACCAATTAGAGGTGGTACAGATGGTTCTCAATTATCTTACAAAGGGTTACCTTGCCCGAATATTTTTGCAGGCGGACACAACTTTCACGGACGTTACGAATATGTACCTGTTGAAAGTATTTTAAAAGCTACCGAAGTAATTGTTGGTATTGCAGAAAAAGTATCGGTAAAGTTTAAATAAACTTAAGTATATAAAAAACAAAAAACTCTAGCTAATGCTAGAGTTTTTTTTACGATATTATCTACCCCTACAGAAAATATCGTAAAGATTGAAATAAAGCCCCTTAATTCTTTATTTCATTACAAAAATGACACTTTTTTTGTGTATAAATGAAAGGAAAAACACCTTTTATTAAATATAAAACACTTAAATACAACACACGTTACTACTTATAACTTATACAAAGCGAAAGCTCTAATGCTATGCACTAGAGCTTTCTTACAATGATATTATCACCCCTTATAGAAAATATCATTCAATTTGAAATAAATCCCCTTATTTTTATTTCACTACAAATATGTGATTTTTATTAGTATCTTTTTTAGGAAAACCACCTTTTACCCCCTGATAAAACCCTTTTTTTTTACAAAAAAACTAGATTTGTATATTTTTTATAAATAATTTGCTAAAAAAAATTGCTTCTCTACATTTGGTGCTTCTAATAACTAATAAAATGAATAGAGAAGAGTTAATAAATTTAGCAACAAAGCACGGATCACCTCTTTATGTATATGATACCGAAAGAATAATACATCAATATAAAACTATTACAAGTGCTTTTTCTAAAGTTAAAAATTTAAAGATAAACTACGCTGTTAAAGCATTATCTAACGTTAATATCTTAAAGGTTTTTAATACATTAAAAAGCGGACTAGATACCGTTTCTATTCAAGAAGTTAAACTAGGTTTACATGCTGGTTTTAAACCCAAGGACATAATTTATACACCAAACGGAGTTTCTTTACAAGAAATTGAAGAAGTAGCTAAATTAGGCGTTCAAATTAATATTGATAATTTATCTATACTTGAGCTATTTGGACAAAAACACCCAAAAGTGCCTGTTTGTATTCGCATAAACCCACATATTATGGCTGGTGGAAATAGTAATATTTCTGTTGGACATATCGATTCTAAATTCGGAATATCAATTCACCAAGTTCCTCACATAAAAAGAGTTGTTGAAAATACCGGAATGCGTATTAATGGTATTCATATGCATACTGGTTCTGATATTTTAGATATTGATACTTTTTTAAGGGCTACCGAGATTTTATTTGATGTAGCCAAAAAATTTAAAAATATTGATTTTATTGATTTTGGTAGCGGATTTAAAGTCCCTTACAAAAAAGATGACATTTCAACTGATATTATTGAGTTAGGAGAAAAATTATCTATTAGATTTAATGAGTTTTGCAAAGAGTATGGTAAAAACATTGCTTTAATGTTTGAACCTGGAAAATATTTGGTGAGTGAATCTGGTTATTTTTTAGCAAAAGTTAATGTTATAAAACAAACAACTTCTACTGTGTTTGCTGGTATTGACAGTGGAATGAATCATTTAATTCGTCCGATGCTTTACAATGCATATCATCATATAGAAAATCTCTCTAACCCGAAAGGAAGAGAACGTTTTTATAGTATTGTAGGTTATATATGCGAAACTGACACCTTTGGCTCTAACAGACGAATTAATGAAATATCTGAAGAAGATATTTTGTGTTTTCACAATGCCGGTGCTTATTGTTATTCAATGGCTTCTAATTACAATTCAAGATTTAAGCCTGCAGAAGTTATGATTTATAAAGGTAAAGATTATGTTATTAGAAAAAGAGAAACTATGGATGATATTCTAAGAAATCAAGAAGAAGTTAAACTATAAAAAAACTCTGATCTTAACAGATCAGAGTTCATCTAAAATATAATCAACCCCTCAAAAGACTATATTTTAAAGTACTGTAATAAAGTCCCCTAACTTTAATTACAGTACAAATATCAACAATTCTTATAGTAAAACCTGTAGGTAAATCCCCTTTTTTAGCATTAAATCTATTCAACTCTTTTTTGTCATAGGTTTTTAACCATAAAAAAAAGCCTACTCGAAATGAGTAGGCTTCTTATTATAATTGTTTTAAAGTATTACTATTCAGCAACAACTTCAAAAACGATATCAGCAACAACAGCTCTGTGTAAACGAACAGCAGCGTTATATTTACCTAATCTTTTTACACTACCTCCAGTAACTTTGATATATTTCTTATCAATTACAGTACCAGCTTTAGCTAAAGCTTCAGCAACATTAATGTTGTTTACTGAACCAAATAACTTATCACCAGAACCTACTTTAGAAGTAATTTTTAATTCGTATCCTTTAATAGTTTCAGCTATTTCACTAGCGTCTTCTACTAATTTAGCTTCTTTAAAAGCACGTTGCTTTAAGTTTTCAGCTAATACTTTTTTAGCTGAAGAAGTAGCTAATATTGCATATCCTTTAGGAATTAGGCTGTTACGACCATAACCATTCTTTACAGTTACAACATCGTCTTTAAAACCTAAATTTTCTACGTCTTGTTTTAGTATCAATTCCATGTCTCTACTTCTTTATTATTTTAATAAATCACCAACGTATGGCATTAAAGCTAAATGACGAGCTCTTTTAATAGCCTGTGCAACTTTACGTTGATATTTTAATGATGTTCCTGTTAAACGTCTTGGTAAAATTTTACCTTGTGCGTTTACTAAATACATTAAGAAGTCTGCATCTTTATAATCGATGTACTTAATATCGTTCTTTTTAAAACGACAGTACTTTGCTTCTTTTTTTGTTTCGATATCAAGCGGAGTTAAGTAACGTACTTCACCTTGCTTGTTTCCTTTTGATTGTTGTTCTATTGTAGTTGACGCCATTTCTTACTTTTTTGCAGATTTAACACGTTCTCTTCTTTTTTCAGCCCACGCTTCAGCATGCTTGTCTAACCTTACAGTTAAATAACGCATAACACTATCGTCTCTTCTGAATTCTAATTCAAAAGGAGTAATAGCATCTCCAGCTACTTTGTAGTCTAATAAGTGGTAAAATCCACTTTTTTTCTTTTCAATTGGGTAAGCTAATTTTTTTAAGCCCCAATCTTCTTTAGAAATCATTTCTGCACCTTTAGATAGTAAGTAGTCCTCAAACTTCTTTACTGTCTCCTTTATCTGAGTTTCAGATAAAACGGGATTCAAAATGAAAACAGTTTCGTAATGATTCATAATTAAATTGTTTAAAATTTATTTTAAGTTTGCAAATATACTGTTTTTCATCGGGTAAACAATCTATTGCTGCTAAAAATAATATGTGTTTTTTTATGTATTATTGTAATTAAACTAATTTCATGCAAATTCCTTATATCCCTAACTTAATTCACTACGCTATACCTTTCTTTATACTAACGGTTATTATTGAAGTAATAATTACAGTTAAGGTTAAGCTAGAAGGTTACGAATTTAAAGATGCCGCTACTTCTATAACAATGGGTTTAGGTAATGTAGCTATTGGTTTAATTACCAAAGGTGTTGTATTTGCTATTTTTACTTTATTATACAATTACAGAGTGTTTACAATACCTTTTATATGGTGGTCGTGGATTATCTTATTATTTGCTGAAGATTTTGTGTATTATTGGAATCATAGAATTGCTCATGAAAGCAGATTGTTCTGGGCAAGCCATGTAGTGCACCACTCTTCTACCAAATATAATTTAAGTACCGCTTTACGCCAAACTTGGTCTGGGAGCTTTTATACCTTTATTTTTTGGGCTCCGTTGGCGCTTATTGGTTTTCATCCGTTGATGATTTTAACACAAATGAGTATTAGCTTACTATATCAATATTGGATTCATACCGAGCTTATTAAAAAATTACCTAAATGGTTTGAAGCTGTTTTTAATACACCTAGCCATCACAGAGTACATCACGCTACGAATCCACAGTATTTAGATAGAAATCATGCTGGAATTTTTATTATTTGGGATAGACTCTTCGGTACTTTTGAGCCTGAAGTTGAAAAACCTGTATACGGATTGGTTACCAACATAAATACCCATAACCCTATTAAAATAGCATATTTAGAATGGTATAACCTATTAAAAGATGTTTTTACAAGTAAAACATCTTTAGGTAAAAGAATTTTATATTTTTTAAAACCTCCTGGATGGAAACACGATGGAACAGGAAAACTTTCTGGTGATTTACGCCAGGAATGGGAAGAAAACAAAAAAGGAGAAGTTTAAAACTTCTCCTTTTTTGTTAATTAATATCAAATCGCAATCCTAATGAAAGGTTTCTTGTTTCCGTATTTTTAAACAACGGATTCAAATCATATTTTGCGTATAATCCGCAACTTTTATAAGCAAAATAAGCACTTAATCCGTAATTAATAGTATTTGTATTAAAGCTGGCTTTTTGAAGTTCTTCTACATTTACTCCTTCTGCATTTTTGTATTCTAAATATTGACGGGTCCCTAATTTAAAACCAAAGAAACCTCCTAGTCCAATACGAACAGCTTTATGTGTTCTATCAACAACTTTATTATCCCCATATTTTTTATTTTTTGATAAATCGAATTCTAAATGCATCGGAAAAGTCATTTGTACATGACGCAATCTACTTTCGCTTAACTTATTTGGATGTTCAATTAAAACCGTTTCCTTTCCGTTTACAATATGATACTTATTATTTTCAGCTCTTAAATTATTCCAAAGAAAAGAAAGTCCGTATTTAAAATATGCTTTTGAGGGTTGTTTAGAAATTCGTGTTTTCCAGGTAAAACCAACTTCATAAAAATGCGATTGCCAAAACTTATAATCCGAATTATTTAATGAGTTAAACTCGTTATTTGTTAAAACATTATTTACACCCATTGCAAAAACAAATTGAGTTGTTGTTCGTTTACTTTTTCTATATTTTTTCTTTTCGTCTTTTTCTGACAAACTTAACTTAAAAGTTGCCCCTCCTATTTTAAAGGTGTTTTTTTCATCAACATCATCATTACTTACAACTTTTCCTTCAGTTTTATCTTGTACTAATTGTTGCAATATTTGTTCTTGAAAACTTACATGTTTTTCAATTTGCGAAGCATGATATACTGCTGCTTCCTTTTTTAAAGAAGTAGCTTCAGTATTTGTTAGTTCATTTTCTGTTAGCTTAAAATTGATTTCTTTTATTTTAAGCTTTAATGAGTCCTTTTGCTCTTTTGTTATTTTATCTATTTTTCTAGATATTTTTTGCACTTCGTTTTCAAATGTTTTTACTTGAGATTGGGCAATAGTTGTTACTAACAACACTAAAAGTAGTATTCTTTTCATGGTTTTAAGTTTTTAAATTAAACGGTAAAATTGGGTAATTTTAATTATCGATAATTGGTAAGCGCTTATTTATTTCTATCTGCAATTGCAACAATTACATCTGACATTTTTGATTTAAATTTCTGCATAAAGTTTTGCTTAAAATCAGCTTCTTCAATGTCGTACTCTACTTCTGCTAAAATTGTTTCAGGGTTTATTTTTAAGTTAGATCTTCTCAATTCTTTCTGAATCGTATCCAACATATCTTTTCTTTTTATTCTATAGGCAGCGTAATATTCTTTTACTTCTTGTTGTGAATGCGTTACAGCAAACAATAAAGCATCACTATTAACCTTTATTCTTGGTCTTACAACTTTATTTTTTTGAATATTTACAACCGATATAACTTCTCTTTTCTCATCTATTAAAGCATCTTTTTCTTTATCTAAAGGAATCTTTTCTAGAATTGCAATTACACTTTCTGTAGCCCTTCTAGACTTCTTAACTACCAGTTTTTCAATTCTTTTTGATGGAATTTCGTTATCTATAACTGTTTTATCTTTATTAACAATAGCTTCTTCAATTGGCGATATTTCATGTAAATTAATATCCTTTATTTTTAGCGTATCTAAAGAAGCGTTAACTATTGTTTTTTCGATATTCACAATATTATCATTGCTTTCGTAAAAAAAAACAATACTAATTAACACCGCAATACTAGCGGCATAACTTAAATAGATAAATCGTTTCCTTTTTTTCTTTTGTTGCTCTTTATCTAACTGAACACTCAAACGTTCCCAAGCTGATATTGATGGATTTATTTCTCTATCCTTTAACTTATCAGCAAAATGTGTATCTATATTATTTTTCTGCATTTTTAATCTGATTTGTTGTTATATAACTTTCTTGCAACCATTTTCTCGCTTTAAATAATTGCGATTTAGAGGTTCCTTCAGTAATATTTAATTTTTTTGATATTTCTGAATGCTTGTATCCTTCGATAGCATATAAATTAAAAACTAGTTTATATCCTTCAGGTAATTTGTCTATTAATTTTTGAATATCATCTACCGAAGTATTCTCTAAACTTTCGGTAGCTGCATCATTAAAAACAAATTCTTCATCTGTTAATTGAATAGGATTTTTTTTACTCAAATACGTAAGACATGTGTTAACTATAATTTTACGAATCCAGCCTTCAAAACTTCCTTCATTTTTAAAAGTGTGTAATTTTGTAAATACTTTTAAAAACCCTGAAAGCATTAAATCTTCCGCATGATGTATATCTTTTACATATTGCCTGCAAACACCTAACATTTTAGGCGAATACTGTTCAAACAACAACTGCTGAGCTTCTCTGTTTTGCTCGCTTGCTCTTTTTATTAGTACAGCTTCTTTTTTATGTAACTGGATAATTTTCAACTCAAATTGTTTATTTACTTGTCTACAAATATAAAGACTAGAAGATTGTAAAAAAGGTTGCCTGAAAACAAAAAAAATCTCCGACTTTATAAAAAAGTCGGAGATTCAAATATCATATTGAATGATACCTCAGGGGGACTTATATATTATAAAGTCTTATTACCTCTGAATTACACTACAAATATATCTTTTAAAATCTGTACTAGTTAGAGGAAAAACACTCAACATATTATAGTCTTACCACTTTTTTATTGTTATAATCTACCTTACAAAAAGTAAAATAGTAAATAAAATAACAGCTTTAATATCATATAATAATTAATAATAAACATTTCTGATGAAAACTTGCTCAGTAAAATACTTTACACTATTTTTATTTTGAAACATATCTAATAAAAGAGCTTTAAGCGTATGAGTTATAATGCAACGATAGAAGAAGAAAACAAAGAAATAGCCCACAGATATAAAGATTTATTAAAAGGAACGTACCAAACATTATCCGAAGAGGATAAAAAACTAATACGTAAAGCGTTTGAAATTGCTGTAGAAGCACATTCTGAGCAACGTAGAAAAACTGGCGAGCCATATATTTTTCATCCAATAGCAGTTGCTAAAATTGTTGCTTATGAAATTGGTTTAGGAGCTACTTCTATTGCTGCTGCCCTACTTCATGATGTTGTTGAAGACACACATTATACAATTGATGATATGGAGCGCTTATTTGGCGAAAACATAGCGCGTATAGTTAGTGGGCTTACAAAAATATCTAGCTTAAAAAAAGAACAAGATTACTCGATACAAGCAGAGAATTTTAGAAAAATGCTTTTAACCTTGCATGATGATGTACGGGTTATTTTAATAAAAATTGCCGATCGTTTGCACAATATGCAAACAATGGATGCAATGCCGCCTCATAAACAAGTAAAAATAGCTTCTGAAACTTTATACATATATGCACCTTTAGCACACCGATTAGGATTGTATAATATTAAAACAGAACTTGAAGATTTAGGTTTAAAATATACAGAACCTGAGGTTTATAAAGATATTTTAATCAAAATTAAAGACAGTAAAGAAGAACAACAAAAATATATTGACACCTTTACAGGCATACTTAACGAAGCTTTAGATAAAGAAGGTTTTAAATATGAGATTAAAGGTCGTTTTAAATCAATTTTTTCTATTAGACGAAAAATGCGAAAACAAAACGTAAGCTTTGATGAAGTATATGATAAATTTGCTATTCGTATTATTTACGAACCAACTTCTGATGATGAAAAATTTGATGCTTGGAAGATATACTCTATCGTAACCGATTTCTTTAAACCCAACCCTGCGCGTTTACGTGATTGGATTTCTCAACCTAAATCAACAGGTTATGAAGCATTACACATCACAGTTATTGGGCCGCAAGCAAGATGGGTTGAAGTACAAGTTCGTTCTGAAAGAATGGATGAAATAGCCGAAAAAGGTTATGCAGCTCACTTTAAATACAAACAAGGAGAAGTACAAGAAAACGGGCTTGAAGGCTGGTTAAATAAATTAAAAGAAACTTTAGAAAATCACAGTGCAGATGCTGTTGATTTTGTTGAGGATTTTAAACTTAATTTGTACGCTAAAGAAATATATGTTTTTACACCAAAAGGTGATTTAAAATCATTACCAAAAGGCGCTTCTGCGTTAGATTTTGCTTTCTCTGTACATACTGATGTTGGTTTAAAATGTCGTGGTGCAAAAGTAAACGGAAAATTAGTTCCTTTAAGCTATGCTCTAAAAAGTGGAGATCAGGTTGAAGTACTTACAGCTAGCAACAACAAACCTAATGTACGTTGGTTAGATTTTGTTTTAACCGCAAGAGCGCGCACCAAAATTAAATCGGCCTTAAATGCAGAAGAAAAAATAATTGCAGAAGAAGGTAAGGCCATTTTATTAAGAAAATTACGCCATTTAAAAATAGGTTCAGGAGAAAAAGTTATCAACGAACTTGCTAGTTATTTTGGTTTAAAAACGAGTTTCGATTTATTTTTTAGAATCGGTAACGGTGCTATTGACAATACCCAATTAAAAGAGTTTGTTTCTCAGAGAAGTGGCCTTATTATGGGCTTTATTAAAAATACTTTTCGTAGAAATCCTTCAAAAGGAATTTCCGAAAAAGAAGAAGTTACCCATAAATACGATGCTTTAGTTTTTGGTAAAGACGAACAAACGTTAGATTATACATTAGCAAAATGCTGCTCTCCTATTCAAGGCGATACCGTTTTTGGTTTTGTTACGATAAATGAAGGTATAAAAGTGCATAAAAACAACTGCCCTAATGCCATTTCTTTACAATCTAATTATGCGTATAGAATTATGCCTGCAAAATGGATAGATTCTACCAAGCAAGAGTTTACGGCTGTTATACTTTTATCAGGGATAGACAATAAAGGTATTGTGAACAACATTACGCGTCTTATTTCTAATAGTATGGATGTTTTTATTCATAGTATTAATATCTCTGGAGATCATGGTGTGTTTGAAGGTAAACTCTCTTTAAGTGTTAAAAACAGAGCGCAGTTAAATAAGCTAATAGATAGTATGAAAAAACTAGAAGGAGTACAAAAAGTAGAGCGTGTTAATACAATGTAAATATCATTTTAATATCCTTGTTTTTTTATCAATAAATAACTGTAAATTTGTCCGTCCGTAAATTTTTAAATAACAATGAGTAATTCAGCCGAAAATCAAGAAATTGTAAAAAAAGTTTTCACTACTTTTTTAGAAGAAAACAAGCATCGTAAAACGCCAGAGCGTTATGCTATTTTACAGGAAATATATGTTGCTGAAGAACATTTTGATATAGAATCTTTATATATTAAAATGAAAAATAAAAACTATCGTGTAAGTAGAGCAACGCTTTACAATACGATGGATTTACTTTTAGACTGTGGACTGGTTCGTAAACATCAATTTGATGGGCAATCAATGGCGCGTTACGAAAAAAGTTATTTCGATAAGAATCATGATCATCTAATTATGACAGACTCTGGCGAAGTAAAAGAATTTTGCGATCCAAGAATTCAAATTATCAAAAAAACTATTGAAGATGTTTTTGATATAGATATTCACAACCACTCTCTTTACTTCTACGGAACAAAACGAAACACAAAATAACAACAACAAATACACTTAATAACACACTAAATGGCAGTAGATTTATTACTCGGATTACAATGGGGAGACGAGGGAAAAGGTAAAATCGTAGATGTATTAACAGGTAATTACGATATTATTGCACGATTTCAAGGAGGTCCAAATGCTGGTCACACCTTAATTTTTGATGGTAACAAACATGTTTTACACACAATTCCTTCTGGAATTTTTCACAAAACCGCTTTAAACGTAGTTGGTAATGGTGTGGTGATTGATCCCGTTATCTTTAAAAAAGAATTAGAAAACTTAGATGTTCACAACATCGATTACACCTCTAAGTTATTAATTTCTAGAAAAGCGCATTTAATTTTACCTACACATAGGTTATTAGACGCGGCTTCTGAAACTTCAAAAGGAAAAGCAAAAATCGGATCTACTTTAAAAGGAATTGGCCCAACTTATATGGACAAAACTGGTAGAAATGGAATGCGTGTTGGAGATTTAGAATTAGACAACTGGAAAGATAAATACAGAGCGTTAACTAAAAAGCATTTAAGTATGCTTGATTATTTTAATGTTCAGGTTGAGTATGATTTAGATGAATTAGAAGCTGAATTCGATTTAGGTATCGAAAAATTAAGAACTTTACAGTTTATAGATTCTGAAGAATATTTAAACTCTGCAATAAAAGAAAGTAAAACAATTTTAGCAGAAGGAGCACAAGGATCTTTATTAGATATCGATTTCGGAACGTATCCTTTTGTAACTTCTTCAAATACAACTGCCGCTGGTGCTTGTACTGGTTTAGGAATTGCTCCTAACAGAATTGGCGATGTATTTGGTATATTTAAAGCGTACACAACACGTGTTGGTTCTGGACCTTTCCCTACTGAATTATTTGATAAAGATGGTGAAGAAATGGCTAGAATTGGTCACGAATTTGGTGCAACTACAGGTCGTGCTAGAAGATGTGGTTGGTTAGATTTAGTTGCTTTAAAATATGCTGTTGATGTAAACGGTGTTACAAAATTAATGATGATGAAAGGAGATGTTCTTTCTGGATTCGATACCTTAAAAATATGTACTTCATATAATTATAAAGGTGAAAAAATAACACATTTACCTTATAATATCGAACCTGAAAATATTTCAGTAAATTATACTGAATTTAAAGGATGGAAAGATGATTTAACTAAAATGACTGCTGCAGATCAATTACCTAAAAACTTATTGGACTATGTTGCTTTTATTGAAAAAGAAACTGGAGTTCCGGTAACTGTTGTATCTGTAGGACCCGATAGAAAACAAACAATTAATAGATAATTTTAAAAAGGAGCTCTTTACGAGCTCCTTTTTTTGTGCTTTATGATAGATGAATATTTACAGAATATAACCAAACAATTTAAATCGTATAAAGAAGTAGCTGATAAAACTATAGATCAACTGCAACAAAAAGAATTGCACTTTAAATATAATGAAGAAAGTAATAGTATTGCTTCTATTATAATACATGTTTCTGAAAATATGTTATCGCGTTGGACCGATTTTTTTACTTCGGATGGAGAAAAAGATTCTAGAGATAGAGATGCTGAGTTTGAAACTCAAAATTTATCAAAAGATGAATTATTAACTAAATGGGAAAACGGATGGAACTGTCTTTTTACGGCTTTGAATTCGTTAAATGAAACTAATTTCGAGCAACCTATTTATATCAGAAATAAAAAACATAAACTTATAGAAAGTATTACTAGGCAAATTGCTCATTATCCTTATCATATTGGTCAGATAACTTATGTAGGTAAAATGATTTTAAATGATAAATGGCAAACAGCTTCTATTGCCAAAGGAAAATCAAAAGAATACATGAAACAAGCATTTCAAGAAAATTCAAAATAAAAAAGGGAGCTCTTTAAGAACTCCCTTTTTATTTATATCTTTAAAATCTCTTCTCCGAATTTATGACACAAGGCTAATGTTTCATTTACATCATCAATTGTTGTTTTCGGGTTAATCAAACACATACGTAATACTACTTGTTTGTTTAAAATAGTAGTAACTAAAAGTGCCTCTTTAGAATCCATTACTCTTTTAGAAATCTCTTGATTCAAATTATCAATTTCTTTTTCTGATAAATTTAACCCAATAGGATTGTATCTAAAATTAATAATAGCCAAAGTTGCAGGAGATATAATTTCCCATGTTCTGCTTTTTCTTAATTGTTTTTCTACATCTTCTGCTAACTTAATATTATAAGTTACCGCTTTCTTAAAAGTATCTAAACCATAAGTTTTAATAGACATATAAAATTTTAAAGCTCTAAACCTACGTGTTAATTGAATTCCGTAATCATAAAAGTTTATTTCAGATTCATTTCCTTCAATATCACGTAAATATTCAGGTGTTTCGCTAAAAGTACTGCTTAACCAAGTTGAATCTTTAACCAATAAACAACCTATTTCATAAGGTTGATAAAACCATTTATGAGGATCTACTGTTAACGAATCTGCTCTTTCGATTCCTCGTAAAGCTTTTTCTCCTTTTTTTGCTAAAATTGCTGCTCCTCCGTAAGCTCCATCAATATGAAACCATAAGTTTTCTTCCTCACAAATATCCGCAAGTTCATCTAACGGATCTACAGTTCCTGTATTTGTGGTTCCTGCAGAAGCTATAAAACAAAAAGGCTGTAAACCTTCTAGCCTATCTTTTGCTATTGCATTTTTTAATTTATTGATGCTTATTCTAAACTCAATATCTGTTGGTAAAATTCGAATTTGTTCTTTTTTAAATCCTAAAACACGAATCGCTTTAATATTAGACGAATGCGCTTGATCTGATAAATAAATAACTGCTTTCGAAAAATCATCTCCACATTTAATACGTCGAGCTGTAGCTAAAGCTGTTAAATTTGCCATAGAACCACCACTTGTAAAAATACCTCCACCTTTTTCAACAGGAAAATTAAACATTTTTAACAACCAGTTCATTGTTACAATTTCTAACTCTGCAGCGGCAGGTGACGCTACCCAACCACCAGAAAATATATTAAAACCTGTTGCTAAACTATCAGCCATTGTGCTAATAAAATTACTAGGTCCTGGCACAAATGAATATGCTTTTGGGTGTGAAATAACGGTACTATTAGGAATTACGTTTTCCATAACAAAGTCTAAAACCTCGTTTGCATTCATACCTTTATCAGGTGCTTCTTGCAAAAATAAATTGTCCATTTCTATACGTGAAGCAGAAGTAACTGGTTTTTTATCTTCTAGTGTATCCCAATGTTCAGCAATCAAGTCTACTATTTTATAGCCATAAGACTTCATTTCTTCTAGAGATAAATCAAAATGGGCGCTCATAAAATTCTTTTTAAATGTTTATGCAAAATTAATCATTATAAAAACGACACTCACTTATTCTTCTTATAATTTTATTGATTTATTAAGAAATATGGCAGGTTCTTTTCATTATTTTTGTTGTCTAAAATATTATTACTTTGAAAAATTTATTTCTTATATTTTTTTTATTGCTTGCTATTTCTAATTATTCTCAAGCAAAAAAAATAAAAATACTTTCTACTCAACAAGCAACTGCCGATGAAGAGAAGTATCCTGGAGCAACGATACTTATAGGTAAAGTAAAAATGGAACATGAAGGTGCTACTTTAGATTGCCAAAGAGCATTGCTTTATAAAAAAGAAAATATTTTTAAAGCCTTAGGTGAAGTTGTAATCGAACAAGGTGATAGTATTATTCAATATAGTGATTTTGCCATTTATAATGGAGATACTAAAAAAGCAAAATCTTGGGGAAATGTTGAAATTAATGATAAAGAAATGAAACTTACCACAGATACACTTCATTTCGATAGAGTAAATCAACTTTTGTATTATCCTAACGGAGGAACAATTCGCGATAAAAAAAACACGCTAAAAAGTATTAAAGGAACTTATTTTTTAAAGGATAAAAAATTTACAGCAAAATCTAAAGTTACCGTAGTTAACCCTGAAAACAACTTAGAATCTGATCATTTAGATTATTACACAAATTCTAATTTAGCATACTTATACGGCCCAAGTACGGTTACTAACTTAAAAGATAGTACTAAAATTTATTCTGAAAGAGGTTTTTATGATACCAATACTGATATTTCTTATTTCGTAAAAAATGCCAAGCTCTTTCTAAAAGAACGCACAATATTAGCTGATAGTTTATACTATGATAAACGCAAAGGTTTTGCTTCTGCAACTAATCGTATAAAAGTAATTGATACACTTCAGAAAATGGTTACCAAAGGTAATTATGCCGAATTATATGAAAAGAAAGATTCGCTTTTTATCATCAACAAAGCTGTGGCAATTTCTGTACTTGATAAAGATTCTATGTATGTTGCTGGAGATAAAATTTTATTAACCGGTAAACCTGAAAAAAGAATCGTTAGAATTTTTAGAAATGTAAAAATATTTAAATCTGATTTACAAGGAAAATGTGATTCTATTCACACAAGTCAAACTACAGGACTTACAAGAATGTTTAGCAATCCTGTTTTATGGTCTGGTAAAAGTCAAATTACCGGTGATAGCATTCAATTTATTACTGATAAGAAAACAAATAAACTTGATTCTTTAAGAGTCTTACAAAACGCCTTTATGATTCAGAAAGATTCCTTATCTGATGATGATTATAATCAAATAAAAGGACGAAATATTTATGGTAAGTTTCAAGAAAATGATCTGAGAACAATGCTTGTTAAAGGAAACGCCGAATCGTTGTATTATAATAGAAATGATGAATCTCAGCTATTAGAAACAATAACAAAAGAAATAGCTAGTGATATTGAGTTTACTTTAGAAAATAACGAAATTATACAAACAAAATACTTTAAAAAATCCGAAGGAAAGACATTTCCTCCTTCTGAATTCCCTTCTGAAGAAAAAAAATTTAAAGGTTTTATTTGGCGAGAAGATGAACAGCCAAAAACAGTTGAAGACATTTTTATTAAAGATAAAACGACTAATATCACTTCTCCTGAAAAAAATAATTCTGCAGTAAAAAAAGCTAAAAATCAGTTCTTAAAAGAAACTGTAAAAAGACAAGATTTGAAAAAATCAGTAAAACTGAAGCCTTCTTTAAAATCAAAAAAAATAAAATAACAAGAATTAGTGAAAAACGATTTTTTAAAATATCAAGGGCAAACAACTCCTCATCCTTTAGCTATTGAAATTTCTCATGCTAACGGAAGTTATATATACGATGCTAACGGAAAAAAAATGTTAGATTTTGTAGCCGGAGTTTCCGCAAATAGTTTGGGTCATAATCACCCAAAAATTAACGACGCTATAAAAAATCAATTAAATTCCTATACACATGTTATGGTGTACGGAGAATTTATTCAGAAACCTCAGTTAGAACTTTGCAAGGCTTTAGCGAATACGTTACCTGAAAATTTATCTGCTGTTTATTTGGTTAATTCAGGAACAGAAGCAACTGAAGGAGCTTTAAAACTAGCAAAACGTTTTACAGAAAGAAGTGAAATAATAGCTGCCAAAAACGGATATCATGGTAATACCCAAGGAGCTATGAGCGTTTGTGGAGCAGAACAACAAAACCGTGCTTTTCGCCCGTTAGTTCCTGGTGTTAAATTTATTGAGTTTAATAATGAAATAGATTTAAATAAAATCACTACAAAAACCGCTGGTGTTATCTTAGAAACTATTCAAGGTGGCGCAGGTTTTATAGTGCCTAAAAACGATTATTTATCAAAAGTAAAAGAACGTTGTAAAGAGGTTGGGGCTTTATTAATTTTAGATGAAATTCAAACCGGTGTCGGGCGTACTGGTAAATTTTGGGGATTTGAAAACTACAATGTTGTTCCTGACATTATTATAGCCGGTAAAGGTTTAGGCGGCGGAATGCCAATTGGCGCTTTTATTGCTTCTTTTGATGTGATGAGTTGCCTTAAAGAAAATCCGAAATTAGGGCATATTACTACTTTTGGTGGACATCCTATTATTGCTAGTGCTAGTTTAGCAACCGTAAAGGAAATTACCGAAACAAACCTCATTGAAGAAACATTAAGAAAAGAAAAATTAATTAGGAATAAGTTTAAAAATCATTCTGCTATTAAAGAAATTAGAGGACGTGGATTAATGTTGGCCTTATTAGTTGAATCTCCTGAAATTGCGTCAAAGATTATCTTAAACTCTTTAGAGAATGGCTTAATTTTATTTTGGTTACTTTTTGAAGGAAGCGCCATTAGAATCACACCTCCATTAACTATTTCTGATGAAGAAATTAACGAAGGTTGTGATTTAATTTTAAATGAATTAAATAATCTTTAAACTACTTTTCGCTTCTAAAAATTATATATATTTAAAACAATGCTTTTGCAATTGCCTTGATATTATCACTTTTACCCATAGAGTAATAATGTAATAGCGGCACTCCGGCTTCTAATAATTCTTTAGATTGTTCAATGCACCATTCTACACCAACTTGCCTAACCTCTTTGTTGCTTTTACAGTTATCTAACGAATTAATTAATATTTCTGGTAAATCTATTTTAAAAACTTGTGGTAACAATTGTAAATGGCGTCTTACCGAGATTGGTTTAATTCCTGGAATAATAGGTACTGTAATTCCTATTTCTCTAGCTGCATTTACAAATTCAAAATATTTTTGATTGTTAAAAAACATTTGAGTTACTACATAATCAGCACCTGCATCAACTTTTTCTCTTAACCTCTTTAAGTCGGTTTGTAACGATGGTGATTCTAAATGTTTTTCAGGGTAACCCGCAACACCTATACAGAAATCTGCTTTGTGGTTTGCCTCAATTACTTCGTGTAGATATTTCCCTTTATTTAAATTTTCAATTTGATTTACCAACTCTATTGCATATTGGTGGCCATTTTTACTCGCTTCAAAGTATCGTTGATGACTCATCGCATCACCACGCAAAGCCATCACATTCTCTATTCCTAAATAATGACAATCAACCAATAAATACTCAGTTTCCTCTTTTGTAAAGCCTCCACACAAAACATGTGGTACAGTATCAACATCATATTTGTGTTTTATTGCCGCACAAATACCTACTGTTCCTGGTCGCATTCTGGTTATTTTTCTATCCAATAATCCGTTTCCTTTGTCAATATATAAATGTTGCTCTCTAGATGTTGTTACATCAATAAAAGGTGGATTAAATTCCATTAACGGATCTATATTATTATATAAATCTTGAATATTATTTCCTTTTTTTGGCGGAATTATTTCAAAAGAAAATAATGTTTTTCCCTTTGCTTTTTTAATATGTTCTGTTACCTTCATAAAGTTATTATAAAGGCGTATTTAACTATATAAATGATGCCGCAAATAATGATACTGCAAACATTATTAGCAACTGAACTACAAACCTAATTTCTAAACGATACTTTTTCATTTGTTTTTATTTTAGTTTTATTATACTTCAATATTACTGCTGTTTCTTTGCCTGTATCTTATCTAATTTATAACTTATTGTTAATTAAACACGCTCGTTTTTATATTTTTAGTTTTAGTTATTTGTTAGTTATCAGCTATCACTGGATGCAGCCACTTTCTAGCTTTTCCTAGCGAGATACCTTTTCTATTTGAAAAATCAAGTATTTGATCATTAGTTATTTTACCTAACCCAAAGTATTTGGCTTGTTCGTTTGCAAAATAATATCCTGAAACTGCTGCTGCGGGCCACATGGCTAGACTTTCTGTTAGTGTTACTCCTATTTTTTCTTCAACCTTTAATAAATCCCAAATCGTTTCTTTTTCTAAATGATCAGGACAGGCAGGATAACCTGGTGCAGGACGAATACCTTTATAAGTTTCCTTTATTAATTCATCATTTGATAATGCTTCATCAGCTGCGTATCCCCAATGTTGAGTTCTAACCCTATGGTGTAAATATTCTGCAAATGCCTCTGCAAAACGATCTGCAATTGCTTGTACCATAATTGCATTGTAATCATCTTCTTTTTCTTTATATGTTTTTGCTAGTTCGTCTGCTCCAAAAATAGCCGTACAAAATGTTCCCATATAATCTTGCTTTTCAGCTTCTTTTGGTGCTATAAAATCTGACAAAGCAATACTTGGTTTTCCTTCTCTCTTTTTAAGTTGTTGACGTAAGGTTCTAAAAACTGCAATTTCTTCCCCTTTTTTCTGAATAGAAATATCATCATCATTAATTGTATTTGCTTCAAATAGCCCAAATACTGCTTTTGGTTTTAATAATTGTTTCGTAATTATTTTATCCAAAATCACTTTCGCATCTTCATACAATTGCGTTGCCTGTTCCCCAACTACCTCATCAGTTAAAATATCTGGGTATTTACCGTGTAAATCCCAACTTCTAAAAAACGGACTCCAATCAATAAACGGCAGCAACACTTTTAAACTTACTTGTTCTAATGTTTGAATTCCTAATTCTTTAGGCTTTATAATCGATGTAGTTTCCCAATTTATTTTAAACTTTCTTGTACGGGCTTCTTCTATAGAAACATATGCTTTAGCTTTTCCTCTCTTTAAAAACTTTTCACGAAACTCATCATAATCTTTTTTCAATTTCGTTACGTAAGCATTACTTGTTTCTTTATTTAATAAATCACTTACAACAGTAACTGCTCTTGAAGCATCATTTACATGTACAACTGCGTTTTTATATTGCGGATCTATTTTTACTGCTGTATGTGCTTTTGATGTTGTTGCTCCACCAATTAATAAAGGAACTGAAAAATCTTGACGCTCCATTTCTTTTGCTAAATACACCATTTCATCTAACGAAGGTGTAATTAAGCCAGATAAACCAATTATATCTACATTCTCTTTTTTGGCAGCTTCAATAATTTTTTCTGGCGGAACCATAACTCCTAAATCTACAATCTCATAATTATTACAGCCTAAAACTACCGAAACAATATTTTTACCAATATCATGCACATCACCTTTTACTGTAGCCATTAAAACTTTACCTAAAGCTTGTTGTTTTTCTCCTTTCTCTGCTTCTATAAATGGGTTTAAATAAGCTACAGCTTTTTTCATTACTCTTGCAGATTTTACTACTTGTGGTAAAAACATTTTCCCTGCACCAAATAAATCACCAACCACATTCATTCCAATCATTAAATGACCTTCTATTACTTGAATTGGTTTTTCAGATTCTTGCCTTGCTTGTTCTACATCTTCAATAATAAATTCATCTATTCCTTTTACTAAAGAATGTGTAATTCTTTCTTGTAAAGGAAAACTTCTCCATTCTAAAACTTTTGTTTCATCTTGTTTTTTAACGCCTTTTACCGTTTCAGCAAAATCTAATAAACGTTCAGTAGCATCATCTCTTCGATCTAAAACTACATCTTCAATATGTTCTAATAAATCTTTTGGAATATCATCATAAATCTCTAACAATGCAGGGTTTACAATTCCCATATTCATTCCTGCTTGAATTGCATAATACAAGAAAACAGAATGCATTGCTTCTCTAACAGTATTATTTCCTCTAAATGAAAATGACACATTACTCACACCTCCACTTACACTTACATTTGGTAAATTTTCTCTAACCCAACGTGTTGCTTCAATAAAATCAATAGCATTCTTACGATGCTCTTCCATTCCTGTTGCTACAGGAAAAATATTTAAATCGAAAATAATATCTTCAGATGCAAAACCAACTTTATCAACCAAAACTCGATAAGATCGTTCAGCAATTTCAATTCTTCTTTCATAATTATCAGCTTGACCAACTTCGTCAAATGCCATTACAATTACTGCTGCTCCGTAACGTTTTATTTGAGTTGCTTCCCAGATGAATTTTTCTTCTCCTTCTTTTAAAGAAATAGAATTCACAACACATTTTCCTTGTACAACTTGTAAACCTGCTTCAATGATTTCCCACTTCGAACTATCGATCATTAATGGAACTCTGCAAATATCTGGTTCGGCAGCAATCAGGTTTAAAAATCGAACCATTGCTTCTTTTCCGTCAATTAAACCATCATCAAAATTAATATCAATAATTTGCGCTCCTCCTTCTACCTGATGTCTTGCAACGGCTAATGCTTCATCAAACCGCTCTTCTTTTATCAATCGTAAAAACTTACGTGATCCTGCAACATTTGTACGTTCTCCAACATTTATAAAATTGCTGTTTTCATTTAAAACTAAAGGTTCTAAACCTGATAGTTTTAAATATTTATCTTGTTTTATTTGCATTTTCTTGGTTGATATTTAGCTGCTAATTCTGCAATTGCAGAAATATGCTCAGGTGTTGTTCCGCAACATCCACCTATAATATTGATTAAATCTTTCTTCAAATAATCTTCAATTTGATCTGCCATTTCTTCTGCAGTTTCATCGTATTCTCCAAAAGCATTGGGTAATCCTGCATTGGGATGCGCAGAAATTGCAAATGCTGTTTTTGATGCAATTGCCTCTAAGTGTGGTTGTAATAAATTAGCTCCTAATGCACAATTAAACCCGACGGATAATAGCGGGATATGAGATACCGAAATTAAAAATGCCTCGGCTGTTTGTCCTGATAAAGTTCTGCCACTGGCATCAGTAATCGTACCACTTAGCATTATTGGAATGTCAATTTTACGCTCGTCTTTTACTTCTTCTATTGCAAATAAAGCTGCTTTAGCATTTAGAGTATCAAAAACAGTTTCTACTAATAAAAGATCAGCACCACCATCTATCAAAGCTTCAACTTGTAGTTTATAAGCTATACGTAATTCATCAAAAGTAACCGCTCTATAACCAGGGTCATTAACATCTGGAGACATACTTGCAGTTCTATTTGTTGGACCAATTGAACCTGCTACGAATCTTGGCTTGCGGGGTTCTCTTGCCGTAAACTCATCTGCTACTTCTTTTGCTATTTTTGCAGACTCATAATTTAGTTCATATACCAAATCTTCCATTTGATAATCGGCCATTGCAATAGTAGTTCCTGAGAAGGTATTCGTTTCTACAATATCAGCACCTGCTTCAAAATATTTTGCGTGTACTTCTTTAATTGCCTTAGGTTGTGTTATAGACAATAAATCATTGTTTCCTTGTAATGGTGTTAGATATTCTTTAAAACGCTCTCCACGAAAATCTGCTTCTGTGAATTTATAGGCTTGAAGCATCGTTCCCATAGCTCCATCGAGCACGAGAATACGTTTTTGTATTTCTTTATAAATGTTTGGCATTCCTGATATTGTATTGTAGAAGTTATCAGGAAAAGAGGAAAGTTCTTTCCGTTATCTCTCTTAAGTACTGTTGAATTAGTATTTAAGTAGAATTTAGCACCTTCTTTGTTTGCACAAAGGGTTGCTAAGGTTTCATAGGGTCTAATCCCTCCACCTTTCTTGATAACATTCATATTAAATTAATGAACTAAAGCACAAATAAACAAACTTTTTTTGTTTTTATACCATTTTTTAATAATTATATAAATTAGAAGATAAATATCGGTCACCAATATCACAGATAATTGCGACAATAATACCTTCTTCTATTTTCTCTGCAACTTGAAGCGCAACATGTACAGCACCTCCACTACTCATTCCTCCAAAAACACCTTCTTGACTCGCTAATTTACGTGCCTGATTTCTTGCCTGATTTTCACTTACCTCAATAATTTCATCAACTTTTGATCTATCAAAAATCTTTGGCAAATACTCTTCCGACCATTTTCTAATTCCTGGTATTCTTGAACCATCAGATGGTTGTGCTCCAATAATTTGAATATTTGGGTTTTGTTCTTTTAAATAGGTAGAAACTCCCATTATGGTTCCTGTAGTTCCCATAGCTGATACAAAGTGAGTTACCTCCCCTTCAGTATCTTTCCAAATTTCTGGTCCTGTGGTTTTATAATGCGCTTTCCAATTATCATTATTTTCAAATTGATTCAACATAAAGTACCCTTCTTTATATCGTAGCTTTTGTGCTAAATCTCTAGCTCCTTCGATTCCTTCTTCTTTAGATGTTAATAAAACTTCAGCTCCGTAAGCCTTCATTGTTTTTATTCGTTCTTCTGTAGCATTTTCTGGCATTACTAATGTCATATGCAACCCTAGTACTTTTGATATAAATGCCAAAGCGATTCCTGTATTTCCACTAGTTGCTTCTACTAAATGATCTCCTTTTTTTATATTTCTTCGGTTTAAGGCCTCAAAAATCATATTATAAGCAGCCCTATCTTTAACACTTCCTCCTGGATTGTTGCCTTCTAGTTTTAAAAACAAGCGCACTCCTTTTTTACTAAGTATATTACTTACCTCTATTAAAGGTGTGTTCCCTACAAAGTCGGTTATTTTTTTTGCTTTCATAATTTATTTTTCTTCTAGTGAAACAATTTTATTTTCTGATTGATAGATTACTAAGCTTTTCGGTGGCACTGATTCAGTAACGCATACATTAGCTCCTATTATACTATTTTCACCTATTACAACTTCACCTCCTAAAATAGTAGCATTTGCATAAATAGTTACATTATTTTCTATTGTAGGGTGTCTTTTTGTTTCTGCTAAACTCTTTTTAACTTGAATACCTCCTAACGTTACTCCTTGATATATCTTAACATTATTTTTTATCAAAGTAGTTTCTCCTATAACAATTCCAGTAGCGTGATCTATAAAAAAAGAATCCCCTATAGTTGCTCCTGGATGAATATCTGTACCTGTTACCCCATGCGTGTACTCACTCATCATTCTTGGTAAAATAGGTATGTTTAATTTCACTAATTGATGACTTAAACGGTAAACTGCTATCGCATGAAAGCCTGGATATGCTAAATAAACCTCAGCTAAACATTTTGCTGCAGGGTCTGTTTTTTCAAAAGCAATTGCATCTAAATTTAATTTTTGTCTTATTTCTTTGAATGTTGTTTTATATATACTCCAAATAGTAGTTCTATCTTTTACTTGTAACTTTTCTGTTATCTTAAAAAACAATTCCGCTATCTCATTTATATTTTCTTGATAATAAATCTCATCAAAAAGTGCGTAAAATAATTTCTTTGTAAACTCTTCTACTGTATCTTTTAAAGTAAGCGTATAATTATTCAATGACATATTACATTTCAGGTGCTAATTCAACTTCTAATCCTTCTAATTCTGGCTTCACTTGAATTTGACAACCTAAACGACTGTTGTTTTTTACATAAAAAGCTTCTGCAAGCATCATATCTTCATCAACTCCCATTTCTGTTAGTTCATGTTCAGATTTCACATAACATTGACACGAAGCACACATTGCCATACCACCACAAACACCAACAGTACCTTCTTCTGCTAATTCGTATGAACGAATTACTTCCATTAAATTCATTGCCATATCTGTAGGCGCTAAAATTTCGTGAAGCACTCCTTCTCTATCTGTTATTTTTATGTTGATATCTGACATTATATTATTATTAAATCGTTTTATTGAATCGCTTTTACAACTGCTTTTGGTGCTTCTTTTTTAGTTCCGTCAAAACCTTCAACTCCACCTACAGTAGTATATTTCATTACATATTTTTTATCTGGATGAATACGTTTATAAGCACTCTGACACATTAAGGTTGCCTCATGAAATCCACATAAAATTAATTTTAATTTTCCTGGATATGTATTTACATCACCAATAGCATAAATACCAGGAATATTTGTTTGGTAGTCTAAAGCATTATTAACCTTGATGGCATTTTTTTCTATCTCCAATCCCCAATTTGAGATAGGTCCTAATTTTGGTGATAAACCAAATAATGGTATAAAATGATCTGTATCAACAATAAAAGGTTCTTCTCCTTTTTTCTCTACAGTAACACCAGTAACATGTTCATTTCCTAAAATTTCTTTTACTTCTGCCGGAGTTATTAAATTAATCTTTCCTAAGTTTTTTAGCTCTTGTACTGTATCCACACTATCTAAAGCTCCTCTAAACTCATTTCTACGGTGAATTAACGTTACTTCAGATGCTACGTCTGATAAAAAGATTGCCCAGTCTAAAGCAGAATCTCCTCCTCCTGATATTACTACTTTTTTATCTCTATATAATTCTGGATCTCTAATAATATACTCAACTCCTTTATCTTCAAAATCAGCAATATTAGGGATCGGTGGTTTACGTGGTTCAAAACTACCTAAACCTCCTGCAATAGCAACTACTGGTGCTTGATGTTTTGTTCCTTTATTGGTGGTTACAATAAAAGTTCCGTCTTCTTGTTTTTCAATGGTATTTGCTCTTTCTCCTAAAGTAAAATCAGGTTTAAACTGTTTTGTTTGTTCTATTAATTTATCAGTTAAATCTCCTGCTAAAATTTCTGGATATGCTGGAATATCATAAATAGGTTTTTTAGGGTATATTTCTGAACACTGCCCACCTGCTTGTGGTAACGCATCTATTAAATGACATTTTAATTTTAACAATCCTGCTTCAAAAACGGTAAATAATCCTGTTGGGCCTGCGCCTATAATTAATATATCTGTATGTATCATTGGTAATCGTATTATCCCTGTGAAATAGGAACGAACTTTAACTCTTTTATTTCTTATTTTATAAAAGTTGTAATCTTTTAACTTATTAAACTTTTTGTTAATTGATTTAACTGTACTACTTTATTTTCAAAACTCCCTTTAATTGTTTTTCTATATTTATTTAAATTCTGAACTAATTCGTTAATGTCTTCTGGAATTATTTCTTCAAAGAATTGTCGTAATCTTTTTGCCGTAGTTGGTGATTTCCCATTGGTAGAAATTGCAATTTTCACATTTCCTTTTGTTACAATACCTCCCATAAAAAAATCACAATATGGTGGGTTATCAGCTACATTTACTAAAATATTCCTTTGTTTGCAATCTGTATAAACTTGCACATTTACATCAACATTGTCTGTTGTTGCAATAACCATGTGTTTATTTTTTAAAAAAGAGCTATCATATTTAATGTTAATCATTTTTATATCAAACTTATTTGCTAACGCTTCTGTTTCTTCTCTAAAAAACGTAGAAACCATTGTTACTTTAGAATTCGGACTTGACTTTAATAAAAACGTTAATTTCTCTAAAGCAACAAAACCACCTCCTACAATAAGTGTTTCTAATTGTTGGGTTTTTAAAAAAATTGGATATAATTCGTTTTGTTCCATTATACAGCTATTAACTCTCTTGAATATTCTTCTTTTGCCTTTTTTAAAGCTTCTCTATGTTTTACAACTTCACCTAAAACAATAATTGCAGGGTTACTTAGCTCATTTTCTTTTACAATATCTAAAATAGTATCTACAGTTCCAATACCGACCTTCTCTCTAGAAGTTGTTCCGTCTTGAATTATAGCTACTGGTAATTCATTTTTACCTTCTTTTTGAAATAATGCTACAATTTCAGCTAATTTTCCCATTCCCATTAACACAACTACCGTAGCTTTAGATTTTGCTGCTAAAGCTACATCGTTAGATAGTTTATGTTCTTTTGTTGTACCTGTAATTACCCAAAAACTTTCTGTACTTCCACGCTTTGTTACAGGTATATTTTGATATGCTGGTACTGCTAAAGAAGATGAAATACCTGGAACCATTGCTATTTCTATATTAAAAGCTGCTGCAAACTCCATTTCTTCTGCTCCTCTTCCAAAAATAAAAGGATCACCGCCTTTTAAACGAACTACATGTCCATGAGTTTTTGCCCTTTCAACAATTAACTCGTTTATTTGTTCTTGTTGGTATTTATAACAACCTCTACGTTTTCCTACAAAAATTAATTCTGCATTCGGGTTTATAAAATCTAATAACTCTTCATTAACCAAGGCGTCATATAAAACAACATCAGCATTTTTTAAAACTTTAATAGCTTTTAGCGTAATTAAATCTACATCTCCTGGACCAGCGCCAACAACGGTTAATTTCGGAATCTTATTATACATTACTTACTGCTGTTTTTCTATAAGCATCAATCTTTTTATAAAATGCTTTCGCATCGTTTAAATAGCTCTCTGCAAATATTTTTGTTGGTGCTTCTTTCTTTATTTGATATACAAAATCTTCAAAACTAGTATCTAAACTAACTTTATCGGTAGCTATAAAATGCTCTTGAAAGCTAGTAATAATACCTGCTTGTGTATTTGTTTTTACATTTTCTGCAATTAATAATGCTTTTGCTGTATTAACCAAAGATGTATATGAATGATAAATACTATCAGAAAATAAACCTTCCTTTAATGCTTCTTCTGAATTTGTAATTTTTTCTTCACTTTCAAATAAAAGTGTTGCTATTAAATCAATTACTACTCCTGCACATTCTCCTACTCCAATTGCTTTTACATAATTTTCTGAATGTCCCCAATCAATAAAATCACTTGGCGCTAAGTTTGATGTATCAGATAATCCTTTTAACAAATCATAAAAATATGTTTTTCCTTGACTATCATAATACGCTAAAAAGGTTTCATTTTCTTGCTGATTTGCCTCTACATCATTTAATAAAATACGTAATGCTTCTGGACCTCTTTTACTTGGTACTTTAACTAATTTATCAGAAAAACGCCCTTTTCCATCACCTAAAATACCGCCACCTATTAAAATTTGTAATGCTGGTGCTTGTAAAGCGCCTACTTTTATAGACATTCCTTGAAAACCAATGTGTGCCATATTATGTTGCCCACAAGCATTCATACAACCACTAATTTTAATAGCGATTTCTTTATTATTCAAGTACTTCGGATATTCTTCTTCTAATACCTTTTCTAGTTCTACCGCAATTCCTGTGCTGCTAGAAATTCCTAAATTACAAGTATCAGTACCTGGACACGCTGTAATATCAGCTGTAGAATTATACCCTGATTTTGCAAAACCTAATTTTTGTAGCTCAACATAAAAAAATGGTAATAATGCTTCTTTTACATGGCGAATTAAAATGTTTTGACGTAAGGTTAAACGAATTTCATTTGCTGCATATTTTTTAACTAAATCTGCTAACAAACGTGCTTTTGGTGTGTAAAAATCACCTAAATGAATTTTAAGCCCTATTGCAAATAAACCTTCTTTTTTTTGTTTGATTACATTGGTTTCTTTCCATTTTTTATACGCTGATTCATCTTCAATTTTTACTAAAGGAATTTCGATATCTTGAAAAACAATTGGTTGTTCAAACTCGGTAGTATCTACCTTAAATGTTTTATTCTCTAAAGCATTAACTTCGTCAGAAACTAATTGCAAAAAAGCTTCAACACCTAATTCTTTAACTAAAAACTTTAACCTTGCTTTTGCTCTTTTTGCACGCTCTCCAAATCGATCAAAAATTCTTAAAACACCTTCAATTGTTGGTATTAAAACATCTTCTTCTAAAAAGTCGTAAATAACATCAGCATGTCTTGGTTTCGATCCTAAACCACCACCTAACAACACTTTAAATCCTTTTTTAGTAACTCCGTTTTCAGTTTTTATTTTTGCAATAAACCCTAAATCATGAATAAAACTAATTGCTGTATCATCATCTGTACCCGAAAAAGACATTTTAAATTTACGTCCCATTTCTTGACAAATTGGGTTTCTTAAAAAGAATTTAAACGTAGCATCTGCATACGGCGAAACATCAAAAGGTTCGTTTACATCGATTCCCGCAGTTTCTGATGCTGTAATATTTCTTACTGCATTTCCACAAGCTTCTCTTAAAGTAATATCGTCTTTTTCTAATTGCGCCCATAATTCTGGCGTTCTATCTAAACTTACGTGATGTATTTGAATATCTTGTCTAGTAGTAATATGTAATCTTCCACGAGAATACTCATCTGAAACGTCTGAAATTCTATGTAATTGTTCGCTAGTAACTTTACCGTAAGGTAATTTTATACGAATCATTTGTACTCCAAATTGACGCTGACCGTAAACTCCTCTTGCCAAACGTAAACTTCTAAAACGTTCTTCGTCTATTTTTCCTTCTTTAAATAGTTGGATTTTTCTCTCTAATTCTAGAATATCTTTTTCTACAATTGGGTTTTCTATTTCTGTTCTAAAACTTTGCATTACTCTATATCTTAAAGCTCGTAAGCGTTACTTTTAATTATGTAAGAATTTTTGTTTTGCCAATAATTCTTCTTCTGTTTCTACATGGTTGTCATCTGGTAGACAACAATCTACTGGGCATACAGCCGCACATTGTGGTTCTTCATGAAACCCTATACATTCTGTACATTTATCAGGTGCTATAAAATAATATTCGTCAGATACAGCTTCTTGTGTTTCATCTGCATCTACTTCAATACCATCTTTTAACTTTATACTTCCTGTTAATGAAGTTCCTTCACTATATTTCCAATCTTCAGCCCCTTCATAAATAGCTGTATTTGGGCATTCTGGTTCGCATGCCCCACAATTGATGCATTCGTCGGTTATTATAATTGCCATACTATTCTGAATTACTTAATAAAGCCAACTCCGGCTGTATTATTTGTTTTTGGGTTGATTAAAATAAAAGTTCCATTTGCTTTATTTTTATCATAAGAATCAAAAAATAATGGTTTACTTAATTTTAAAGTTACATCTCCAATTTCATTTAATGTTAATTGTGATGGGTTTTCTTCTGTTCCTGAAAAATCAGTTTTTATAATGGATGATAATGACATTATTTTTGCTTGCACATCGTTTACTCCATGTTTTACATAATACTTATTAGAAGCTTCTAAAGGATCTTTATCCATCCAGCAAATAGTTGCATCTAATTCTTTAGCAACTGTTGGTTGTTCATTTGTTTTCACCAACATATCACCTCTACTTACATTTACATTATCTTCTAAAGTAATTGTTACCGAACTTCCTCTTTTAGCTTCTAAATACTCTTTATCAAAGAAGTGAATACTCTTTATTTTAGATGCTGTTGCTGATGGTAATACGGTTACCGAATCTCCTACAGCTAAATCTCCTCCATAAATTTTACCTGCATATCCTCTAAAATCATGATATTTATCTGTTTTAGGTCGTATAACAGTTTGTATAGGAAAACGTGTTTGAGACTTTTCTTGTAAATCTTCAGAAACTAAACCTTCTAAATGGTCTAATAATGTTTCTCCTTTATACCAAGGTGTATTTTCTGATTTTTTAACAACGTTGTCTCCTTGTAAAGCTGACATAGGTATAAAAGTTAATTTTTGACTTTTATAAGAACTTTTGCCTGCTAAATATTCAATTTCATTTTTTATTTGATTAAATTTTTCTTCTGAAAAATCAACCAAATCCATTTTATTAATAGCTATAACTACGTTTTCAACTCTTAATAGTGTATTTATAAAAAAGTGACGGTAAGTTTGCTCAATTACTCCATTACGTGCGTCAATTAACACAATTGATGCTTGTGAGTTTGAAGCTCCTGTAACCATATTTCGTGTATACTCAATATGCCCTGGAGTATCAGCAATAATAAAACTCGTTTTTGGGGTCGAAAAATAGATATGTGCTACATCAATCGTAATACCTTGTTCTCTTTCTGCAACTAAACCATCTGTTGCTAATGAAAAATCTAAATAATCAAAACCTCTTTGCTTACTTTTTTCTTCAATTGCTTCTAGCTTGTCATCTGTTAATGAGTTAGTGTCATATAAAATACGTCCGATTAAGGTACTTTTACCATCATCTACACTACCTGCTGTTGCTATTTTTAATACATTCATTTGTTTATGCTTTTGGCTCATAGCTATATTTTACTATTTACCTATATTTAAATTACTAAAGACTAAAATGCTTTAGTTAAATGGAAAATTCACTTTAGTGAATTTTAAAAATACCCTTGTTGCTTACGTTTCTCCATTGCTGCTTCTGATCGTTTATCATCTATACGAGCACCTCGCTCTGATATAGTTGATACTTTAATTTCATCTACAACTGTATTTATATCAACAGCATCAGAAAGTACAGCTGCTGTACAACTCATGTCTCCAACAGTTCTAAAACGCACCATTCTTTCTTCTACCTCTTCATTTTCATCTCTATAAACAACATCGTCTTCTGCTGACCATATTAATCCATCTCTTAAAAAAGTAGCTCTTTTATGTGCAAAGTAAATTGATGGAATTTCAATTTCTTCACTTTTAATATATGACCAAACATCTAACTCTGTCCAGTTTGAAATAGGGAAAACACGTACATTTTGCCCTAAATCAATTCTTCCATTTAGCATGTCAAACAATTCAGGACGTTGATTTTTTTCATCCCATTGACCAAAATCATCACGAACAGAAAAAATACGTTCTTTTGCTCTTGCTTTTTCTTCATCTCTACGAGCGCCACCAATACATGCATCAAAACCAAACTCTTCAATTGCATCTAATAATGTTTCGGTTTGTAGCATGTTTCGGCTAGCGTACTTACCTGTTTCTTCTTTTACTCTTCCTTTATCAATATTGTCTTGAACGTTTCTAACAATTAATTCAACACCTAATTCTTTTGCTAAACGATCTCTAAATTCAATTGTTTCAGGAAAATTATGTCCTGTATCTATATGCATTAAAGGAAACGGAATTTTAGCTGGATAAAATGCTTTTTGAGCAAGTCTTACCAATGTTATACTATCTTTTCCTCCTGAAAATAACAATACTGGTTTTTCAAACTGAGCGACTACTTCTCTAAATATATAAATGGCTTCACTTTCTAAAGCGCCTACTTTTATTATTGTACTCATCTTCTAATTCTTTTAAATGTGTAATCCACATTCTCTGTTACTCTCTACTTTTGTTGGGTCGAAATATTTAAACTCATTCGGAAGCTTATTATCGCTTAAATACTCATCTAAATCTTTATCTGACCAGTTATAAAAAGGACTTACTTTTAAAACTCCTTCTTTACTAAATGAAATTACACCAATACTATCTCTAAAAGCTGTTTGTCCTTTACGTAAATTAGTAAACCATATTTCTGGTTGATGTTCAGCCATTGCTCTTTTAAAAGGTTCTAACTTTACTTGTTCTGTAAATTTCTCATGGTTTTCATCTTCTACAGAAGGAAGTCCCATAGTTATATTACGATGAGCCACAGTTTGTTTTGGCACATATAAATGAACATTTAAACTCAGTTTATCAATTAATTCTTCTGCATGTTTATATGTTTGAGGAGTATTATAACCTGTATCACACCAAACAACTTTAATTGAAGGGTTATCTTTAGTTACTAAATGCAAAAGAGCAACTTCATAAGGTCTAAAATTAGTAGTAACTATTGTTTTTTTATTTAATTCAAAAACCCATTCTACAATTTCTTTTGGACTTAATTTTTCTAATCCTTTGTTTAACTCTTCAACATTAAACTCATCTTGTAAACTCATTATTTTCCCCATTTTATTTTGTTCCAAATTCTCTCGTGAAAGAAATACAAAACCATTTTTGTTCCTAATTCTACAGCTCCTATTGAAAAAGCAGTTGTTAACTTCCCTGTAATTATCCAAGAAATTAAAACAGTGTCTATAGTTCCCACAATACGCCAGCTAAATGACTTAACTATACTTCGTATCGGTTTTTCAGATAGTTTATCAATGTTATAATCACTATTTTCTTTTATAAATTGCTCAAGCATTATTTTAATAATATTAAACCTATAGGGTTAGTAGGATAATTATTTGCAAATATATAATATCCCTTATCATATCAAAGAACATATACTTTTTATTTAAAAATTAATTCTGTATATTAAACTAAATCAGCTAGTGTATTACTGCGAAGAACTTTTAATGTATTATCTCTAACCTGAATCATTAATTTATGAACAGAACAGGCATCTTCATCAGGACAATCACTACATTTTTCATAGTAATTTAAACTTACACAAGGTAACATTGCTATAGGTCCTTCTAGAGTTCTAATAACATCAGTCATTTTTATTTCTGATGGTTCTTTTAACATATAGTAACCTCCACCTTTTCCTTTTTTAGCGCCTAAAAATCCAGCTTTTCGTAAGGTAAGTAATATACTTTCTAAAAATTTATGAGAAATATTTTCGCTCTTAGAGATCGTTGCTATTTGGACTTTATCTCCTTTTTCTTGCCTAGCAATAAATGCTAGCGCTTTTAAGCCGTATTTTGTTTTTTTAGAAAGCATACTACAAAAATACACTTTTATTTAATTGTTAATTCTCTAAAGCTTGTTTTAAATCATTAATAATATCTACTACATTTTCTAAACCGATAGAGCTTCTTACTAAGCCATCTGTAATTCCTACTTCTAACCTATCATCAACACTTAATTTACTGTGTGTTGTAGATGCTGGGTGCGTTACAATTGTTCTTGTATCACCTAAGTTTGCAGACAATGAGCATATTTTAATTGCGTTTAAGAAATTTCTTCCCGCAGTAATACCTCCTTTAATTTCAAAAGCAACAACGTTACCACCTAATTTCATTTGCTTTTTTGCTATTTCATATTGAGGATGTGATTTTAAAAAAGGGTATTTTACTAAATTTACCTTCGGATGTTCTTCTAAAAAGCTGGCTACTTTTAAAGCATTTTCACAATGCCTATCTACTCGAATACTTAATGTTTCTAAACTTTTTGATAAAACCCAAGCATTAAACGGTGACATTGCAGGACCAGTATTTCTTGAAAACAAATAAATTTCTTTTATTAAATCTTTACGTCCAACAGCTACACCTCCTAAGACTCTTCCTTGTCCATCAATTAACTTAGTTGCTGAGTGCAAAACTATATCAACTCCAAACTTAATAGGATTTTGTAGGTACGGAGTAGCAAAACAATTATCTATAACCAATAACAAACCATGCTTTTTTGATATCTCACCTAATAATTCTAAGTCAATAATATCAACTGCTGGATTTGTTGGAGTTTCAGCATATAAAATTTTAGTATTTGGTTTAATTAAACTCTCAATTGTATCTACTTCAGTAATATTAAAATAACTAGTTTCAATATTCCATTTTGGTAAATATTTGGTAAATAAACTATGAGTAGATCCAAAAACTGAACGACATGAAACAATATGGTCTCCTGCATTTAACAATGCTCCAAATGTAGAAAACACTGCTGCCATACCTGTTGCGAAAGCATAACCAGCTTCAGCACCTTCCATAGCAACTATTTTATCAACAAATTCTGTAGTATTAGGATTTGAGAATCTACTATATAAATTTTTCTCTTTTTCTTCTGCAAATGATGCTCTCATATCTTCTGCATCATCAAAAACAAAACTAGATGTTAAATATAATGGTGTTGAGTGCTCTGAAAATTGTGAACGTTCTGTTTGTGTTCTAATTGCTATGGTTTCGAAGTTCTTGCTCATATTTGTTAATTTTTTATAGATATTGATTAAACAACATCTAGTATATTTAAATGACGCTTAGTGTCTAATTATTAATTTTTGCTAATCGTAAAATATCACCAAATACACCTCTTGCAGTTACTTCTGCCCCTGCTCCTGCTCCCTGAATTACAATAGGTTGCTCACCATATGATTCTGTAAATATTTCAAAAATAGCATCCGAACCTTTTAAACTTCCTAAAGGTGAACCTACCGGTACCGACACTAATTTAACATCTAATTCTCCTTTTACTTTTGATAAATCGCCATGTAAATCGCCTATATATCGCAACACATGATTTTCTTTTTGAAGTTCTTTTTCATTTTGAAAATGAAAATTTAATTTATCTAAGTTTGCTAAAAATTCTTCAGAAGTAATATTTCTAAATTCATTTGGAATTAAATTTTTAATAGAAATATCTTCAAACTCATTTTCTAAATCTAACTCTCTAGCTAAAATTAATAATTTTCTTGCTACATCATTACCACATAAATCTTCTCTCGGATCTGGCTCTGTAAATCCGCTATCAATTGCTTCTTGTAATACGTTTGAAAACGGAACTTCATCCGAAGAAAACTTATTAAATAAATAACTTAACGAACCTGAAAACACCCCTCTAATACGTGTAATATTTTCGCCAGAATCGTGCAATAATTTAATGGTATCAATTAAAGGTAAACCTGCACCAACATTCGTTTCGTACAAATATGATTTGTTATTAATTTCTAATTTTTTTCGTAGTTTTTTATAGAAATCATGAGATACCGTATTTGCTATTTTATTAGAAGAAACTAAATCGAAACCGTTTTCTATTAATGGTATATAGTTTTCTATAAATTCACTACTTGCAGTATTATCAACAGCTATTAAGTTTTCTAAATGGTGCTTTTTTGCAAAATCTATTACGCTATCAACAATATGAGTTTCCTCATCGTTATTTTTTAAAATTGTTTTCCAATTTTCAACAGCTCCATCACTACTTAACAATACTTTTTTAGAACCTGCTATGGCAAAAATATTTAGCTGTATTTTTTTTCTTTCTAATATAGATTTGGTGTTTTTTATAATTTGATTAATTAAAGTTCCTCCAACTAATCCCTTACCAAATATGGCTATATTTATTTTTTTTGCAACTCCAAAAACTTGCCCATGAATTACATTTAACGCTTTGTGTAATTGTTCTTTTTTAACAACCAAACTTACATTTTTTCCTGAAACTGTATTGTTAAACAATAATGGTACAATTTGATTTTTTATCAACGCATTATACGGATGATGAAACTCACTTAAATCTTGACCTATAATTGATATTACAGCGACATCATCTTTAATTGAAATTTGATTTACATCTTTGGTATAAAAATCGCTTTCAAACTCTTGTTCTAAAGCTTGTACAGCTGCTGTTGCCTTTTCTTTATCAATTACTAAACCAATACCTCTTTCTGATGAACCTTGAGAAATAATACTTACACTAATACCGTTATTACTTAAGGCTCTAAAAATACGTGCATCTACACCTACTTTACCCAACAAACCTCGTCCTTCAAAATTTAGCAATGCTACATTGTCTAAAACCGATAATGATTTTATGCCTTTTGATTTTGATTTAGCAGTGATTAATGTTCCTGAATTATCTTGATTAAACGTGTTTAAAATTCGAAGATTGATGTTTTTTTCTAAAAGCGGTATAATAGTTTTTGCATGTAAAATATTAGCTCCGAAATTTGCTAACTCATTTGCTTCAGTAAATGATAATTCTTCTATTTTCCTTGCATCTGCAACCAAATCAGGATTTGCAGTAAAAATTCCATCAACATGCGTATAATTTTGTAACTCCTCAGCATCTAAATAATTCGCTAATAATGCTGCTGTGTAATTGCTTCCATTTCTACCTAAAGTAGTGGTTTCTCCTTTTAAACTAGATGCTATAAAACCTGTTATAATATTAATAGTATCTCGGTTATGCTTTTTAAAATGCTTTATTACATTTTCTTTAGATATGTTTAAAATTGGTTGTGCATTACCAAAATTTTCATCCGTAATTAACAGTTCTCTAGCATCTGTTACGTTGGCTTTTATCCCTTTTTTATTTAAAAGCACTGAAACTGTTTTGGCTGATAATAACTCACCTTGTGCTAAAACTTCATCTTTTATTTTTTGACTAAAATCCCCTAATAGACTAACACCTTCAAAAAGTTTTTCTAAACGAGAAAATTCAGGAGTAAAATCAACTAACGGTGTTAATTGAGATTGTTCGTATTTCATTGTTTCGAGTTCATCGTGATAAGGTTTATTTTTTGCAGCTTTTTCTAAAATTTCTTCTAATTGATCTGTAGCATTTCCTCTTGCTGATACAACAACCGCTATATTTTCTTGCTCGTTTACTTTTTGCTCTATAATTGAAATTACATTTGTAATTCCTTTATTCGACAGTGATTTCCCGCCAAATTTTATTATTTTCATTTTGTTATTTTTTGAGTTTAAATTGAATATTGGCGCAATTATTTTTTCTAACTGCTCATATTCAATTAAAAAAGCATCATGCCCGTGAATCGAATTTATTTCATTATACGTAACGTTGGCATGTACTAAAGCTAGCTCTTTTTGAGTTTCTCTATTTTCTTCAGCAGTAAAGAATAAGTCTGAATCTACTCCTACAATATGTATGTCTGCTTCAATTGTTTCTAAGATTTCTGAATTATTTCTTCCTTTTGTAACATCAATCGTTTTTAATAATTGATTCATTAATTTATAGGAAGCTAATTGATAACGTTCTTGTAGTTTATTACCATGGTATAACAACCAACTTTCTACATTAAAAACTTCCGAGTTTTCATTTTTAGAACGATAAAAACGTTCTTTAAAAGATTTAGGAGTTCTGTAACATAACATTGCATGCATACGAGCATCGTGTACAGGATTACTCGAATTTAATAAAAATTGTTCTTGAATTTGACAATTACCAATTAACCAATCGGTAGCTTTCCAATCGGTTGCTATCGGAATTAAATGTTTTGTTATTTTTGGGTTTAAAACAGCCATTTCCCATGCTATTCCACCTCCTAAAGAACCTCCTATTAAAGCAAATAATTGTTTAATTTTTAACTTTTCTAATCCTATTAAAAATAACTTAGCAATATCTCTTGCTATAAAACTTTTATAGTTTTCTATTAAAAAACCATCATGGCCATTTCCTGGAATGTTAAAACATAAAACTGAATATTTATTGGTATTTACTGCTTTATTTTGGCCTATTAAATCTTTCCACCAGCCATTTTTAAAACCTGCTACATTGCTATTTCCTGTTAAAGCATGATTGATTAATACCACAGGTGCAGTTCCTAATTCTTTACCAAAAACCTGATAACTTAATGGTATTTTATTTAGTAAAATGTCACTCTCGGTAATAAAATCAATAATATTTATATGTGCTAAATTCTCTGTCAACATTATTTGTTTTTTGATATAAAATCGAATGATTTACATAACCATATTTCCCCTTCAAAGCAAGAATCAAAACATTCGATTTCTCTATGTTTTAAATTTTTGAAAAAGATTCTTTTAAATCATTTATTAAATCCTCTACACTTTCTAACCCTACAGATAAACGAATCAAATCATTCGTTACTCCTGCACTTACTTGCGCTTCTGTACTTAATTGTTGATGGGTTGTACTTGCTGGATGAATAATTAGAGATTTGGTATCTCCAATATTTGCTAATAATGAAAAAATTTTGGTATTGTCTGCTATTTTTTTGGCTGCTTCATAACCACCTTTTACACCAAATGTAACAATACCACTTTGTCCTTTTGGCAAATATTTTTTTGCTAATTTGTTATATGAGCTACTCTTTAAACCAGGATAATTTACCCAAGCTACTTCTCTTTGTTGCTCTAGCCATTTAGCCAAATCTAATGCGTTCTCACTATGTTTTTTTATTCGGATATCTAAGGTTTCTAATCCTTGAATAATATTAAACGCATTTGTAGGACTTAAAGCGCCTCCAAAATCTCTTAGTCCTTCTAAAATTAATTTAAAGGTATAAGAAGCTGCGCCTAAATCATCGTGATATACCAATCCGTGATATCCTAATGACGGCTCTGTAAACTCAGGAAATTTCCCATTTGCCCAATTAAAAGTTCCTGCATCAATAATAGCGCCACCTAAAGAGTTTCCTTGACCTCCAATGTATTTAGTTAGTGAGTGAATTACAATATTTGCACCATAT
The DNA here is from genome assembly GCF_029125915.1 of Tenacibaculum bernardetii. NCBI lineage: Bacteria > Pseudomonadati > Bacteroidota > Flavobacteriia > Flavobacteriales > Flavobacteriaceae > Tenacibaculum > Tenacibaculum bernardetii. The sequence continues at coordinate 2,774 of NZ_JAQJCU010000009.1, read as the reverse complement.
TCAATCGGGTTTAACAATGCTGGTGTAGCTACTGTATTATCAACTATAAAAGGAACTTCAGCTTTTTTTGCATGTGCCGAAATTGCTTTTAAATCTAACACATCTAACTTCGGGTTACCTAATGATTCTACGAAAAAAGCTCTTGTATTATCTTGCACAGCTGAAGCAAAATTATGTGGGTTTGAAGCATCAACAAAAGTTGTTGTAATACCCAATCTTGGTAAAGTAACACTTAATAAATTGTAAGTACCACCATATAAACTACTTGATGCTACAATATGATCACCTGCTTTTAACAATGTTAATAATCCTGTTGAAATTGCTGCTGTACCGGATGCAAATACTACCGCTCCAGTCCCACCTTCTAAAGAAGCTAAACGATCTTGTAAGATTTGATTTGTAGGATTGTTTAATCTTGTGTAAATAAATCCTAATTCTTTTAATGAAAAAAGATCTGCTGCCTGATCTGAATCATTAAAAACATATGATGTTGTTTGGTAAATAGGAACTGCTCTTGTTCCTGCCGTTTGTTTTACATCATGACCTGCGTGCAACGCGTTAGTTGCGAATTTTTGTGTACTCATTTTTCTTGTTTTTTTGAGATAATAAAAATTAAAACAAAAGTCAAATGCGTCAAAATTTTGACGAGCCTACTAGAAAAATGTTATGAAGAATGATAGCAATTATAGATGAATAATTACTTTTTGAGTTATCTATCCAACTTTAAATAAATGAATTTAAAATTAAGTAGAATTTAGCACCTTCTTTGTCTTAAACAAAGGGTTGCTAAGGTTTCATAGGGTCTAATCCCTCCACCTTTCTTGATAACATTGTCAATAAGTTATTGAACTTCGTGTCTGCAAATATTCAATTATAAAAAGTTAATATCCTAACTTTTCTTGCTTTTTTTATTCAAAAATATTTTAATCTTCCAAAATAAAAAAGAAAAACAAAACCTAAAAAACTATAAGTCAATACTTTATATATATATATATATATATTATAATAATAAATAAAATATATAAAGGTAACTTCCTATTATTTATTTCTCGTCGAAAGCCTTGAATTTATCGCTCTAGACACTCAAACTTTAATCAAAAGCTATATTATTATGTTTTTTGATAAAAATAAAATACAAAAATAAGAAGTATATAGATAGTAATTGCCTTTATTAATAACAGCTTTGCTCATGATTTTGTTAAGGAAAAGCTGCATTCAAGGTTCTAACGCAAAAAACGTTGCAGTTTATTTATCGAGTCTAAGCTACAAATTTTAGTTCAGAATCTATAATTTCTTTAGGCGTTTTATATCCAATAATTTTTGGAGGTCTATTGTTTAATTTTTCTTGAATAATCATGAGTTGCTTTTTGTTAATTAGATTAAAGTCTGTTCCTTTTGGCAGGTACCTTCTAATGAGTCCATTTGTATTTTCGATGGTACCTATTTCCCAGGAAGAATAGGGGTGAGCAAAGTAGATTTTCACACCTATTTTTTGAGTTATATTTTCGTGCCTTGCCATTACTACACCATTATCGTAAGTCATCATTTTTTTTAATATAGGGTTTAATTTATTAAGAATTTTAGAAAAAATTTTAGCTACTTCTCTAGAGTTTCTAGCTTTTAATTTTACAATTAAAGTATAACTAGATTTACGTTCAACGATTGTTCCAATAGCTCATTTTTGATTTTTTACCAATCATTAAATCTCCTTCCCAATATCCAATTTCTTGTCTTAATTCAATATGCTTAGGTCTATTATCAATACTGACTTGGTTGATGATTTTACTACCTATTCCTCTTTTCTTTTTAGTAGGTCTCCTTCGTGTTTTTTTACGTACAAGTAGATTGATTAGTTTTTTATTTAAACGATCTTGAGATTGCGTATAAATGTATCTATAAATAGATTCATGTGATATTGACATAATTGGGCCATTAGGAAAATCTAGTTTTAATTTTTCCTGCAATCTGTTCAGGCGTCCATTGTGATAAAAGTCCTTTAAAAACTTAAACTCTAAGTTTTTTATGAATAGATATTTTATCAGTATTTCTTTTGTTTAAATAGTCGTCTTTAGCATTCCAATTAGCTAATTCTGTAGAGTATTTATCTTTCTCAGTTTGTACCCATTTATTAACTTCTCTAGTGATAGTAGAACGAGATCTATTTAGAGTTTTAGCGATGTAAGATTTAGACTTATTTTCTTTTAAAAGCGTTTCAATTTGAATCCTTTCTTTAAGAGTGAGTCGGTTATTTTTTTTACGTACCATAATAACAAATCTATTAATTTAGATTTGTTGCGTTAAGTTCTTGAGTACGCAAAAGAACGCAGTAATTTACCTTAACTTAAAAGAATAAAAGTGGGAGGAATTTTCGAATACTATTTTACCTTAATGAATTATGTACGGTATTAGATTTTTGCCAATTTTTTTTGATTTATAATTTAAACCGCTTTTCTTTGGTTTCTAAGCTTGTACAAATTCAGAAGTTTATTATTCCGCATACTAATTAAAATTCTAATTGTTTTTTTTCCAACAGATATCAATTTAGATGTAATTATTGCTTTAAATTCAGCTTTCTACTTATGCTTATTTATCTCAGTTTTTGTAAAGAAATTTAAATAACAGTTGAGAGAGAACTTAGTTTTTTATTTCTCCAATAAAAAAGGTAACTAAGTAGGTGTGTTTATAATTCATCATAACTAAACTAGTTAAATTTCGCGTAAAAAAAAACCTCAATCTATAAAGATTGAGGTTTAAAAGAAAGGCAACGACCTACT